>JBEDEY010000161.1:0-26481 GCA_041175425.1 Bacteroidota bacterium
GATGGAAAGGTGAAGATTGTCGATGAGCAAACAGGCCGTGTGATGGAAGGTAGACGTTATTCCGACGGATTGCACCAAGCGATTGAGGCCAAGGAAAATGTGAAGGTGGAGGATGCTACCCAAACCTACGCCACGATCACCCTTCAAAACTATTTCCGCATGTACCACAAGTTGGCAGGCATGACGGGAACGGCCGAAACTGAGGCAGGAGAATTTTGGGAGATTTACAAGTTGGACGTGGTGGTGATCCCGACCAACCGAGGGATCATCCGTCAAGACCGAGAAGACAAGGTATACAAAACCGTGCGAGAGAAGTTTAACGCGGTGACGGACGAGATCAACGAACTCGTAGCCCAGGGCAGACCCGTACTCGTGGGGACGACCTCAGTAGAAATCTCCGAGGTACTCAGCCGCATGCTGACCTTGAAAAAAATCCCGCATCAGGTATTGAACGCGAAGCAGCATGCGAGAGAAGCCGATATCGTGGCAGAAGCAGGCAAGCCAGGCACCGTAACTATCGCTACCAACATGGCGGGTAGAGGTACAGATATCAAACTCACACCGGAATCCCGGAAAGCAGGGGGATTGGCGATTATCGGTACGGAGCGTCACGAATCTCGTCGGGTAGACCGTCAATTACGCGGACGATCTGGTCGTCAAGGGGACGTGGGATCCTCCCAGTTTTTCGTTTCCTTAGAAGACAGTTTGATGCGCCTATTTGGCTCCGACCGCATCGCCAAATTGATGGACCGCATGGGCTTGGAAGAAGGGGAAGTGATCCAGCACAGCATGATTACCAAGTCCATCGAACGGGCACAGAAAAAGGTAGAAGAAAATAACTTTGGTACGCGTAAGCGCTTGCTCGAGTACGATGACGTGATGAACTCCCAGCGTGAGGTAGTCTACAAGCGCAGAAGAAATGCATTGAAAGGAGATCGCTTGGAGCTCGATATTCTTAACATCCTATTCGATGTCTGCGAAAATCTAATCGAAATGGGCAAGGCCACAGCTGATGCAGAAAACTTGCGCATGTCTGTTTTCACGACCTTAGGGGTGGACTTTGCGGTGACCAATGACGACCTGAAAACCAAGGATTCCAACAAACTGACTCAAGAGCTTTATGCCTTGGCTTTTGACTTTTACCAAAAGAAAAATGCCCAAATCGCTCATACGGCACTTCCCGTATTCAAAAATGTACAGGAAGAGCGTGGAGCTACGGTGAAGGATATTCTTGTTCCGATTACCGATGGCGTCAAACAAATTGGCGTGGTCTGCAACTTGGAAAAGACCCTGCAAAACAACGGAAAGGAACTGGTTCGTGCCATTGAAAAGAATGTGTCTTTGGCAATCATTGACCAGAATTGGAAGGAGCACTTGCGGGATATGGACGACTTGAAACAGTCGGTGCAGAATGCGGTGTACGAACAAAAAGACCCGCTTTTGATTTACAAGTTTGAGGCATTTGAATTGTTCAAGCGCTTTATTGGTAAGTTAAACGAGGACATGACCTCCTTCCTCACCCGTGCCGACCTGCCCAAGCAGGATCCTGCACAGGTACAGCAGGCCCCGCAGCCTCAGCGTGCTTCAGAATCACGTGTGCAAGCCTCCAAAGCAGAGGTTGGAAGTAGCCTAAATCCAGGTGCCAACCGAGCGGCTACTGCTGCAGCGAATGCAGGTAGACCGGCTCCAGCACCAGTAGCACCGCGAAAGGTGGATAAGGTGTATGGTCGTAACGACAAAGTATCGGTACAATACCGAGATGGCAGCATCAAGAAAGATGTCAAATACAAGAGTGTTGAACAAGACGTCGAACAAGGAAATTGTGTAGTCATAGAAAGCTGATAGCCATGAAGAATTTTGGGATCTTTGGAATTGTATTTCTTTTGGCGGCTTGCAAAGCTGGCTCAGGGCTTCCCCAAGTGGTAGCGGTCGACTATTCCAAATACCAAGAAAATCTGAGTGAAAGACTTCCTGACTTCCCCGATTACAAGCAGGTATTGCAAGAGGTGACTCCATCCTTGCCTTCCTCCTCCCAATCGGTGGATTCGGTACTTACGCAACGGATAAGCAAGAATTACGAAAAAGCGAAGACGGAACCCTATTACAGTGGGTTTACAGTGCTCGTGTATTCTGGGGTAGATCGAAATGAAGCTTTTCGAACCAAAGAGACCCTCTCGACCGTTTTTCCGGAGCTAAACCCTGAAATTCAATACCAGCAGCCGCGCTATTTGGTGAAAGTAGGTAGCTATGGGTTTAAAATTGAAGCACAACCAGCGTATTACCAGCTGAAGACGCAATTTCCAGCAGCACGAATCATCCAGGATCGATTTTTAAGGAAAGAGTACACGCAACCTTCCCCAGCCAATGCTCAAGGACAGAATTAAATCCCTGGCTCAAGCCTACAAGCAGGAGGTCATTGATCTCCGTCGCCACCTCCACAGCCACCCTGAGCTTTCGTTCCAAGAGTTTCAAACGGCAGCCTTTGTAGCAGAAAAGTTGAAAGCGATTGGCATCACTGAGATCGAATCCAAAGCAACCACGGGTTGGTCTGCCCTGATCAAAGGAAAAAACCCGGAGAAAAAAGTGGTTGCCCTTCGTGCAGACATGGACGCCTTGCCGATCATTGAAGCAAATGAGGTGCCCTACAAATCTCAAAACCCAGGCGTGATGCATGCCTGTGGGCACGATGCGCACACTGCATCCTTGCTAGGAGCAGCAAAAATTTTACACGAGGTCAGAGATCAGTTTGAGGGAACGATCAAACTAATTTTCCAACCTGGTGAGGAAATCATTCCCGGGGGAGCATCCTTGATGATCAAAGATAAGGTCCTCGAAAACCCCCGTCCCCAGTATATTCTGGGTCAGCATGTGATGCCCATGATTCCTGCTGGCAAGGTGGGCTTTCGTTCAGGGCTGTACATGGCAAGCGCAGATGAATTGTATTTGACCATCAAAGGGAAGGGAGGACATGGAGCCATGCCTGAAACCTTCATTGACCCAGTCTTAATTTCCGCACATCTGTTGGTAGCCTTGCAGCAGATCGTCAGCCGCGTAGCCAACCCCAAGATTCCTTCTGTCTTATCCTTTGGACGGGTGGAGGCTCTTGGAGCCACCAATATCATTCCCAACGAGGTGAAGATTCAAGGTACTTTCCGCACCTTGGACGAAGCTTGGAGAGCCAAGGCACATGAAAAAATGCGTCAAATCGCCGAAGGAATTGTGGAAGGAATGGGCGGGCAACTCGATTTTGAAATCCGAAAGGGCTATCCTTTTCTAAAAAATAATCCTGAATTGACAGCGCGATCCGTGGCTGCAGCACAAACCTATTTGGGAGCGGAGAATGTGCTCGACCTAGACATTTGGATGGCTGCCGAGGACTTTGCCTATTTCTCTCAGGAGATTGATGGCTGCTTTTACCGATTGGGCACGCGCAACGAAGCCCGAGGCATCACTTCAGGTGTGCATACGCCTACCTTTGACATTGAAGAAGAAGCGTTGGAGATTGGCGCTGGGCTCATGGCCTGGTTGGCGGTGTCCGAACTGGCTTCGACCTAACTCTATTTTCGCTCCTTCGCTATGAAAAGAATCTATTCGCTTTCGCTCGCCCTTACTTTAGTATTCACCCTAGGGGCTACTCAAGCCTTTGCTTGGGGACAATTGGGACATTACTTGATTGGCTTGATGGCCGAGAAGCAACTAAAAAAATCCACCCTCAAAAAAGTGGAGGGGCTGCTCTACCCAGTTTCGCTGAGTAAAAGCGGCACTTGGATGGATGACATTCGTTCGGACAAAAGCTACGACTATGCGACGACCTGGCATTACCTAAACAGTAAAAACGGGGAGTACGATGCGAGCACTCAAGAGAAAACGGGCGATGCCTATGAGGCCATCAAACGAATCAAAGCAGAATTGAAAAAGGGAGGCCTAGACCCAAAAACAGAAGCTGAAAAGCTAAAAATGCTCATTCACATGATTGAGGATATCCACCAGCCGCTGCATGTGGGCACGGGTACTGACAAGGGTGGAAACGATGTGCGGATTGAGTTTTTTGGGCAGCCGACCAACCTGCATGCACTTTGGGACAGTGGCATGATCGATCGCCAAGGAATGAGCTACACCGAATTGGGAGAAGAATTGTATCGTCGCATGACGCCTCAACTGCAAGCATCCTATCGTGCCGGAACGATGCAGGATTGGCTCAAAGAAGCGGTGAGCTATCGGCCTCAGGTGTACAATCTGCCAGAGAATAAGAAGATCAGCTACCCCTATCTCTATGAGAATTTTAGCATTGCTGAGGAGCGGCTGATTGCTGCTAGCGTACGTTTGGCGCAGGTATTGGAGGAGATCTATCCGTAAAATATTCCCCTATTTTTTGAATACTGAGAAAAATGTCTTAAATTCATAGACAAATTTCTCGATTATGTATCCAATTCCTCCCCCCGCAAAAGTCAATCTCGTAGCGGAAGAAATGACTTCCTATGCCAGGTCTTTGCCCCGCTATGCAAAGCAGCAGGCCTTGACTCAAGGGCTGTTGTTGACTGCTTTCTTTGCGGATCGCATGCTGCTGGTGGAGATGATTCGCAAGGGGATTCCTACCTCCCTTTTTTTGACCATCAAAGAAATGGCTCCTTTTTCAGACGAGGAGTGGTCTGATTTTTTGGACATCTCGCTCAAGTCCTTGCAGCGCTACAAAAAAGAGCCAGACTACCTTTTCAAGTCCATCCACTCCGAGAAGATCCTAGAGCTAGCAGAAGTGACTGCCCTAGGCTTGGAGGTATTTGATACGCCGGAGGAGTTCCAAGCCTGGCTCAATGCTGCCAGTCCAGCGCTTGGTGGTAAGATGCCGCTGGAGTTGTTGAAGGACTCCTATGGCCAAGAGCTAGTCATCCAGGAGCTGCACCGCATCGATCAAGGGATATTTGTCTGATGCGTGCCTTTCGCTTGGTACGGAAAAAGTATGCAAATCCCTTATCGGGGGAAGGAGCTTCCCGTTCTGGCAATCGCTGGAATTCCAAAGGAACAGCGCTAATCTACTGTGCAGACAGTCGTGCTTTGGCCATGGCTGAAGTGGCCGTCCACCTTTCTCTCGGGCTCTTGCCCAAGTACTACGAAATGGTCGAATTGGAAATTCCGGATGAGGTGAGTTTGAGCTCGCTAGCTCCAGCTAACCTTCCTGTAGGTTGGAATAGTTTTCCCCACCTGCTTCAAACCCAGCGGATCGGAGATGAATTTGTGGCAGCAGCGGAGAGTTGCGTGCTCCAAGTACCCTCGGCGGTAGTGCCTGGGGATTTCAATTACCTGCTGAATCCCGCACATCCAGATTTTGAACGAATTCAAATCAAGAGTAGGGTGGATTTCCCCTTTGATTCCCGGTTTTTTGGGGTCTGAATCCTATTTTTTGGCCTGAAACTTGGCCTTGGCTCCATCCAAAAATGCCACGAACGAAGCAATGTCGGTGTCATAGCCCCTTGGTGTAGCCAATAGCTGCTCCTGGTGGTCCAAGATGACATAATAAGGCTGTGCGTTGTTGTTGAAGCGGGTGATTTGGAAGTCCGCATTTTGCTTGCCCAAGGTTTTTTTCTCCTTCCCATCGTAGCTTGAGGTATACCATTTGCTCTCGGGGAGTTCAAGTCGCTCGTCGATGTACAAGGCCACCATCACAAAATCCTCTTTCAAGCGCTTCATCACCTGAGGATCTACCCAGACATTCTCTTCCATCTTTCGACAGTTCACACAGCCGTGGCCAGTAAAGTCGATGAGTAGGGGTTTTCCTTCCCGCTTGGCAGCAGCGAGTGCTTGTTCGTAGTCGAAGTAACCGGGGATGCCGTGAGGGATTTTGAGTAAATCACCGTACAGCACCACTTCGGTTGAAGAGGTGGTTGATTCGTTAGTTGCAGTGCTTCCAGTCAGGCTAAATTGCTGTGTGGTGATTGGTGGCAGGTAGCCGCTGAGGAGTTTCAATGGGGCTCCCCAAAGCCCAGGGATCATGTAGATCACAAAAGCAAAGGTGACCAAAGCCAATAGCAAACGAGGTACGGATAAGTGCTCCATCTTGGAGTCGTGTGGAAGTCTGATTTTTCCCAGTAGGTAAAGCCCCAAGGCAGAGAAGATGACGATCCATATCGCCAAGAAAATATCTCGATCCAAGATACCCCAGTGGTAGACCAGGTCGGCGATGGAGAGGAACTTGAAGGCCAAGGCCAATTCAAGGAAGCCCAAGACCACCTTCACGGTATTTAGCCAGCCCCCAGACTTGGGAAGGCGCTGCATCCATTCAGGGAAGATGGCAAATAGGGTAAAGGGAATGGCGAAGGCTAATCCAAAGGAGAACATGCCTAGGACGGGTTTTACTAGTTCTCCCCCTGCGGAGGAAATCAAGATGGAACCGACAATCGGACCTGTGCAGGAGAAGGATACGAGCACCAAGGTAAAAGCCATGAAGAATACGCCTCCAAGCCCTCCTTTTTCTGCTTTTGCATCTATTTTGTTGACAAAGCTTGATGGCAGTGTGAGTTCAAACATCCCCAAAAAGGCCAAGGCAAACACCACAAAAATGGCGAAGAAGAATACATTGGGTACCCAGTGGGTAGCCAACCAGTTGGCAAACTCAGGCCCCTGAATAGCGGCTACGGCGGTGCCGGCGATGGTATAAATGCCAATAATCGAAATGCCGTAGATAAACGCCTGCCGTATGCCTTCAGATCGCTTTTTAGCTCTTCCGGTAAAGAAGCTCACCGTCATCGGGATCATCGGAAATACGCAAGGGGTGATCAGTGCAGCAAGTCCAGCCAAAAAGGCCAGCACCATAAATCCAAAAAGTGATTCCGATGCTGCGGCATCCGTTAGGGGGATTGATTCCTGTTCGAGAGTTCCAGTGTCTTGGGTAGAGTCCGCAGTTTCCTCTGGGGAATTCGCTGCCAATGCTGGGGTAGCGGATGTGGAGGTATCGGCTTTCTGAACTGGGGTAGCTTCTTGGGCAATTACAGTAGCAGCTTTGGCCGTGAATCTGACCTCGATGTCTTGCTCGTAGTTGATGCACTGCCCAGTGACATCTGTACACATTTGGTACTCGAGCGAACCGGTAACGACTCCTGTAGTGCTCAGTAGGGTAATGGGCTGCTCAAAGCGCCCTTTTCCCATAAAGTAAGTGATGTCTCCCTCCCATACTTCGTCGTACTTCTTTCTGGCTTGGATCCCTTGAAGCTTTCCTGCCACCGAAAAATCGGTTGAGCTTGCAGGAATAAATTCGGTCAGTAAGGGTCCGAGATTCTTGTCAAAATCATTGGAATACACGTACCAGCCCATGGGAATTTGCGCTTCCATCACCAGGGTTGCAGTCTTGCCCACTTCGAGTTCCTTACCCTCCAGTCGGATGTTCCAAACAGGAGGCTTGACCAACTGAGCCTGTGCCAAAGGGCTCAGGAGCAGAAGGAAAAGTGTAAGAAGCAGGACTGGCTTTTTTGAGAATTGGAACATGAAAGCTGGGTTTACCTAGGAAAACAGCAAAGGGGACGCGAAGGTTTCTGATCCCTCTAGCGAATCGGAAAATTTACTTTCCGTGGGCAGCGCTAAAGTGTCTGAAAAAGGCAGCGATGGTCTCGATGCCAATCAGGTAGTTTTTCACTCCATAGTGCTCGTTGGGCGAGTGAAGTGCGTCCGTATCCAGACCAAAGCCGAAGAGGATCGGGTCCGAACCCAGTTCCTTTTGGAATAGTGCCACGATAGGAATGGAGCCACCCTCACGGGTTGGGATGGGTCGTTTGCCGAAGGTTTCCTCCATGGCCGCTTCTGCTGCTTGGTAGCCCAAGGAAGAATCCGACACCACGGCTGGAGCGCCGCCGTGATGTGCTTTTACCTTCACGGTAACGGAAGCAGGAGCAATGGCCTTGAAATGATTTTCAAAAAGCGTGGCAATTTCGTGCCAGTCCTGATCAGGTACCAGGCGCATGGAAATCTTGGCATAAGCCTTGGAAGGAAGGACTGTTTTGGCACCTTCGCCGGTGTAGCCACCCCAGATGCCGTTTACGTCTAGTGTTGGGCGGATGCCAATGCGCTCGATGGTGCTGTAGCCTTTTTCCCCATGCACTTCCTGAATGTCCAACTTGCCCTTGTATTCGGAAAGATCAAATGGAGCCTCGTTGAGGCGCTGACGCTGGGCAGCGCTGAGTTCTTGCACTTTCTCGTAAAAACCAGGGATGGTGATGTGCTCGTTTTCGTCCTTGAGGGAAGCGATCATCTTGCAAAGCACATTAATCGGGTTGGCCACTGCGCCACCATAAGTACCGGAGTGTAGGTCTCGGTTGGATCCGGTCACTTCCACCTCCATGTAGGCCATGCCGCGAAGGCCCACCGTGATGGAAGGATCCTGCATGCCAATCATGTGCGTATCGGAAATCAAGATCACATCTGCACGCAAGCGCTCCTTATTGGCCAGCACAAAAGTGTCCAAGTTGTCTGAGCCGATTTCTTCTTCCCCTTCGATCATAAATTTGACATTGCAGGGAAGAGCGCCTGTGGCCATCATCGCCTCAAAGGCCTTGATGTGCATGTAAAACTGCCCTTTGTCGTCTGCTGCGCCCCGTGCAAAGATTGCGCCTTCTGGATGGATGGCCGTTTTCTTGAGTACGGGCTCAAAAGGGGGTGAATCCCAGAGTTCGTAGGGATCTGCAGGCTGCACGTCGTAGTGTCCATAGACGAGTACCGTGGGCAGTGCAGGGTCAATCATTTTTTCCCCATAGACGATGGGATAGCCCGCCGTCTCACAGATTTCGACCGTATCTGCTCCAGCTTCTTCTAAGGAGTTTTTCACAAAATTGGCTGCTGCAACCACGTCTTGTTTGAACTTGGGATCAGCACTTACTGACGGAATGCGAAGCAGGTCAAAGAGTTCTTGAAGAAAGCGATCTTTATTTTTTTCGAGGTAGGATGCTACGGACATGAAAGAAAGTCTTAGGGGTGAATTGGTCTCAAAATTATCCCTTTCGAGCCAATATTCCTTCTTTTTTCCTTCTTTTGTATCTCCACGCCTTCGGCAAAAATCCCCTACTATGAAAGCAGTTGTCTGTTCCCAGTTTGGACTTCCGGATACCTTACAGGTACTGGATATTCCCAGCCCTATTTCGAATTCCAAGCAGGTGGTCATCGCGGTGGAAGCCTGTGGGGTCAACTTTCCAGATGTGTTGATCATCCAAAACAAGTACCAGTTTACCCCCGAACTGCCCTTTTCTCCTGGTGGAGAGGTGGCGGGCACTATCGTGGAATTGGGCGATGAAGTACAGGGATTTGAACTGGGGCAGCGGGTGCTTGCGCTATGTGGTTGGGGAGGTTTTGCGGAGAAAGTAGCCGTAGACCTGGATCGGGTATTTCCTTTGCCTCCAGGCCTTTCAGCTGAGGTAGCTGCGACCACGCTCTATACCTACGGCACGTCCTATCATGCGTTGAAAGATCGTGCGCAGCTTCAGGCTGGGGAAACACTCTTGGTGTTGGGCGCCGCAGGGGGGGTAGGTTTGGCGGCAGTTGAACTAGGCACCTTGATGGGTGCCCGGGTGATTGCGGCGGCATCTACCGAAGAAAAGCTGGCCCTTTGCCGCGAAAAGGGGGCCGTGGAAACGATCAATTACGAAACGGAGGACTTAAAAACGCGAATCAAAGAATTGACCGGAGGGAAAGGAGTGGATGTGGTGTACGATCCGGTGGGAGGAAAATTTTCAGAAGCTGCCCTGCGCGGGATGGCCTGGAAAGGGCGGTATTTGGTGGTTGGCTTTGCCAATGGAGAGATTCCCAAGCTCCCGATGAACCTCCCCTTGTTGAAAGGCTGTGCGGTAGTGGGGGTGTTTTGGGGACAGTTTGCCAAGTTGGAGCCCAAGGCAAGTCTCCAGAATACGCGTCAGCTGCTTACTTGGATTCAGGAAGGAGCAATCGCCCAGCATGTCGGCAAAAAGTATACCCTAGACGAGGCTCCCCAGGCCTTGCAGGATTTGATGGAGCGGAGGATGCTAGGGAAGGGAGTGGTACTTTTAGTAGCAAGTATCTAGTAGCAAGACGCTTCGAGAAGCAAGATGCAAGAGCCGAGAGATTAGACTAGATGCTGCTGGCATAGTTGCCTATTCTCCAATTCGATATTCTTCATTCACCGTTGGACATTCGACATTTTTTAGAGGCGAGATGAATCTTGCTCAGCATTAGCAGGAATTCAATAGCACCGCGATAGAAAGTCTAATCTCTTGTTTCTTGCTTCTAAAAGTCTTTACAAGTATTTCCCCGTAAAATTCCCCTTCTCCTTCGCCAAGTCCTCCGGAGTACCGGCAAAAGTGAGATTTCCGCCTTTATTTCCGCCTTCGGGACCCAAGTCGATTACCCAGTCCGCACACTTGATCACCTCGGTGTTGTGCTCGATGATCAGCACAGAGTGCCCTTGCTCGATCAATGCATTGACACTAATCAAGAGCTTGCTAATGTCGTGGAAATGCAAGCCAGTGGTCGGTTCATCAAAGATAAATAGGATGTGATCTCCGGTTTTGGTTCCGCCTTTGCCAAGGAATGAAGCCAACTTCACGCGCTGTGCCTCGCCGCCTGAGAGGGTATTCGAACTCTGACCCATCCCTATGTAGCCCAAGCCCACTTCCTGCAGAGGAAGCAAGCGATTGATGAGTTGGGCCTTTCCGCTGAAAAAATCAATGGCTTCATCAATCGTCATGTCGAGCACTTCGGAGATGTTTTTATCCTTGTAGGTTACCTCCAAAATTTCATTCTTGAAACGTTTGCCCTTACAAGACTCGCAGGTGAGGTGGATGTCCGCCATAAATTGCATTTCCACCGTCACGTTTCCTTCCCCTTGGCAGGCTTCACAACGACCTCCATCCACATTGAAGGAGAAAAAGGCCGGCTTGTAGCCCCGCTGCTTGGAGAGGGGCTGCTCTGAAAAGAGGGTACGGATCACATCGTAAGCCTTCACGTAGGTGACGGGGTTGGAGCGGGAAGATTTGCCGATTGGGTTTTGATCCACAAACTCCACTTGCGTGACCTTTTTGTAATCTCCCTCGAGCTTATCGTATTTGCCGGCCTCGTCCATCACCGTGCCCAACAATCTTCCCAGGGCAGGATAAAGAATTTTTTTCACGAGCGTGGACTTGCCCGAACCCGATACCCCAGTGATGACGGTAAGGGTATGCAGGGGAAATTGTACCGCTAAATTTTTCAGGTTGTTTTCTCGAGCTCCTTTCACCCAGATGGAATCTTTCCAAGTTCGGTTGGCGGTCTTGTTGAATATTTTTTCCTCGCCGCGAAGGTATTTGGCTGTGTAGGTTTGGCCAGTTGCGATCAGCTCTTCAATGCTTCCTTGGAAAAGTAATTCCCCTCCTTTTGCACCGGCTTCTGGACCAATGTCAATGATTTGGTCGGCGGCTTTCATCACTTTTTCCTCGTGCTCCACCACAATGACGGTATTGCCTAGATTTTTCAAGGCTTTGAGCACCTCAATCAGTCGGTCGGTATCCCGCGGATGTAGTCCAATACTCGGTTCATCCAGGATATACATGGAGCCTACTAGGGCGGAACCCAGGGAGGTAGCCAGTTTGATGCGCTGGTACTCGCCTCCAGAAAGGCTGGAGGTAAGGCGGTTGAGGGTCAAGTAGCCTAGTCCTACCTGATTCATGAACTCTAATCGGCTGCTGATCTCTTTCAGGAGTCGGTTGGCCAATTTGGCTTCGTGTGCAGAAAGCTGGATTGTCTGGAAAAACTGGAGCGCATCTTCAATGGGCATCAAGACCAGGTCGGTGATGGATTTTCCACCGAGCAGCACATAAGATGCATCCTTTCGCAGGCGTGTGCCGCGGCAATCCGGACAGGCCGTCCGCCCGCGGAATCGGGAAAGCATGACCCGGTATTGGATTTTATAGGTCTTGGATTCGAGGTCTTCGAAAAACTCATTGAGTCCTCGGAAATACCCATTTCCTGTCCAAATCAACTCTTTTTCGTTCTCCGAGAGGTCTTGGTATGCGCGGTGAATGGGAAAATTAAAGTCAATGCCTTTTTTCAGCAAGGGTTCCAACCAGCCTTTTCCACTTTCTCCTCGCCAAGGGGCAATGGCTCCCTCGTACACCGAAAGTTCCTTGTCAGGGATGACCAAATCTCGGTCGATACCCAAGACGGTTCCAAAGCCTTCGCAGCGCTTGCAGGCGCCATAGGGATTGTTGAAGGAAAAGAAATTGACCGAGGGAAGTTCAAAACTCATCCCGTCCAACTCAAATCGATCCGAGAAAGTACGGGTTTCCAGTCCAGGGAGGGTGATTTTGCAATTTCCATGCCCTTCAAAGAGGGCAGTTTGTATGGAGTCAGAAAGACGAAACTGGTTGTCCTCGTCTTCTTTCTGAACGGTCAAGCGATCAATCAGTATTTCATAGTTCCCTTTTTCGATTTTTCCTCCTCCCAACAGTTCTTCCAACAGCAAAACTTCTCCGTTCCGTAGCACACGGGTATAGCCTTTCTGAAGGAGTAGCTCCAGCTCTTTATCTAGTTTTCGATCTCCATTGGGTTGCAGGGGACAGGAAACCATCACTTTGGAGCCTTCCTCGAAGGAATGCACAAAATCTACAATGTCGCTGACGGTATGGTGCTTGACCTCTTTCCCAGAAATGGGAGAGTAGGTTTTGCCTACCCGCGCAAAAAAGAGTTTCAGGTAATCGTAGATTTCGGTGGTAGTTCCTACGGTGGAGCGCGGATTTTTGGTACTTACTTTTTGTTGGATTGCAATAGCGGGAGCCACACCCTTGATGTATTCCACTTCGGGCTTCTCCATTCTGCCTAAAAATTGTCGGGCATAGGAGCTCAAACTCTCCACATACATGCGCTGCCCCTCTGCAAAAAGGGTGTCAAAGGCCAAGGAGGACTTGCCCGAGCCCGACAAACCTGTGATGACCACAAAGGCATTTCTAGGGATGGCCACACTGAGGTGCTTCAGGTTGTTGACCTGAGCATTTTTGATCAAAATAAAGTCCTTCGGATCGAGGGAATCAATGTCTTGGGTGGGCTGGATACTGGGCAACGTCATAAAGCGCAATTTAGCAATCAAACCTGGCAACTGCAGGAAAAGTTACTTCTTTGCCACAAATTTGAGGGGAAGGAACCTAAATTAACCGGTGGCTTAGGTTTTCGCTCTCAAATTTATCCTTTTCTTCGCATCATGGATTTTGAATTTCTCGGTACGGGCTTGGTAGAAGGGCTGCAGCAACTCAGTTGGCTGGAGGGCCTTGCGGTGTTTATGGGGATTCTGTCCGTGTATTTTTCTACGAAGCAGCACATTTGGGTGTATCCTACAGGCATCGTCTCGGTGCTGATCTATGTGTGGATTTGCTTTAACTACGGGCTTTATGCCGATATGGGCATCAATGCCTACTATTTTGGAATGTCTATCTATGGCTGGTACCTCTGGAATACCCCGAAAAAAGGGGGTGAGGCCTTAGCCGTTACCTGGCTAGATGGCAAAGGTTGGTTTTATGTATTTTGGATTTTTCTCCTTGCTTTCTCTACTTTGGTAGGAGCTCTGAAGGAGTTTACAGACAGTACCGTACCCTACTGGGACTCCTTCACGACTGCTTCGGCCTTTGTGGCCATGTGGCTGATGGCGAAGAAAAAAGTGGAAAACTGGATTTTTTGGATCTTAACGGACGTGGTTTCGATTCCGCTTTATTTTCACAAAGGGTTGCTGTTGACTTCCTTTCAGTACCTGTTTTTCACGGGCCTTGCGATTGCAGGCCTCCTGACTTGGATCAAAGCTTTCAAAACCAATGCCCAGGCCTAAGCGAATTCTAATTTTGGGCCCTGAGTCCACGGGCAAGAGCACCTTGGCGGAGAAGTTGGCCCAGCACTATGCGGAGCCCTGGGTACCAGAAGTGGCCCGGGAGTACTTGGAAAACTTAGATCGTCTCTACACCTACGAGGACCTGCTTCAAATCGGTAAGCAACAGATGAATCTTGAAGACGAGTTGGCACTAACTGCTACCCGCTTCCTTTTTTGCGATACCGACTTGCGGGTGATTCAGGTCTGGTCCCAGCACCGCTATGGGAAAGTAGATCCTTGGGTGTTGGATGAAATTGCCCGACGAACCTACGGCCTGATTCTTCTTTGTGCGACCGACCTACCTTGGCAGGAGGATTTGCTCCGAGAGCATCCGGAATTGGAGATGCGCCAGCATTTTTTTGAAGTCTACCAGCAACTTGCCCAAGCGAGTGAATTTCCTTGGATCCTCATTTCTGGAGAAACAGCCGAAAGATTGAGTAAAGCTATTGAGGCAGTAGACTCCTTGAATAAAGAGTAAAACTGCCTTAAGCGCGAATCGACAAACGGTAGTGCTATTTTTACAGGGCGATTAGCTGTGGATAACCGGCTATTTTTCCAAAGAATGTTTAGTGATAAATCGGTAGGTTTCCTCAAAGGCTTTCACCCAGTTTTGGTGAAGTAAGAAAGCATGTACCTCATCTGGGAAGACAAGCTGCTCCACGTACACCCCTTGCTTCCGCAATACTTCTGCTAGCTCCACACTTTCAGAAAAGAGCACGTTTCGGTCGTCATCTCCATGGATGAGCAATACGGGATCCTCCCAGTTTTCCACATGAGACATGGGAGAGGAACGAAAAGCCAAATCGGCCATTTCTGGAAATTTCTCAGGAGCATACCAAGGAGCAAAGACCGGAATGTCTTTGTTCCAATTGTGGACCCCATGGATGTCTACTCCCACGTGAAATTTTTCTGGGGCCTGTGTCAGCGCATGCGCAGTCAAGTACCCCCCATAGCTACCTCCCCAAGGGGCAATTCGGCTAGCATCCACGTCGGATCGAGAAGCCAAATAGTCTGCAGCTGCCAAGACATCCTGTACCTCGCTGGCACCTCCTGCGCCGAAGTTTTTCTCTTCTCTAAAGTCCATTCCATAGCCGATGCCACTGCGGTAGTTGAGGGTCAAGGCAATGTACCCTTGCGAAGCAAAGTACTGCTGTGCGCCATAGGTGTGGGAATAGTAGATCCCATAGTTGTAGCCCAAGAGCATTTGCCTGCGGCTGCCCCCATGAAGGAAAATCACGGCAGGGTACTTTTTCTTCGGGTCGTAGTTGGGCGGTAAAAACAACTGAGCGAAGGATTTATATCCATCTTTTGCCTGTATCGTGAGCGCTTGTGGCTTGCTGAAGGTTTTTGGAAATTCCTTGGGGTAGAGCGCTTCTGCAAGCAGTTTACGTTTACCCGATAGATGAAGGATAGGCCAGCCCGGCTGATTCCAGTTGGACTCGAAACAAGCCCAGCCCTTCTCTACCGCTACTGGTGCCCAAGAAATACTTTCTGGATTGGAAAGAAGCTTCATTTCCAGTGTGGATAAGTCGAGCAGCGACACCTGTCGTCGGTCAATATTTCCAATGTTGTGTGTGACGAGGAGCTCTTTCTTGGTATAGGAAGTTTGTACCCATTCGACTTGTCCTTCCCCTGGACTGAGGTGCTTTACCTGCTTTGTTTTTGGGTGAACGGCATAGAGCTGCATCCAGTTATTTTTCTCCCAAGGAAAGATAAGTTGCCCGTCGGGGGTCCACCAGAGGCGCTCTGAGGATGCTGGCAGGTCGTCTACCAGCACTGAGCCTCGGCCCGCATCGGCCCGCCACACTTCCTCTGCCGTCAGAGTTGCGACTTGAAGGACGCGGATACTCCAAGGATTGGCTTCGGTCAAGGAGGTGAAGGGAAGATGATTCAGGATGTTGGGAACACGCAAGTAGGCCAGTTGCGTGCCATCTGGGCTCCAGGCGGGGTAGCTGTCATGGTCCAAACTCGTTTCTGGAAAGTGGAGGCTCTTTTTCGCAAAATTCCAAAGGCCTACAAAGGAATGATCGGTGCGTGCTGACACAAAAGCCAGGTGTGAGCCATCTGGAGAAAAAGCCAGATTGGAGGAAGTACCTCTAGCGATAAATAAGGGCTTGCCTAGTTGCCCGCTGCTGTCGGATAGTGCTTTTAAGTATACTTCTCCACCTTGCAGAAAGGCGACCTGCTTGCCGTCGGGGCTAAATACCGGAGAAGCCCCCACGGAAAACTCCCGACTTTTCCCCGTTTGGAGCTCAAGCACATGAATTTTCTTTTGGGTGTTTTCTTGAAGTTGGGCCGGATTGGCCGCATAGCCGGAGGAGTTTTTGGGATTCCCGCGAACGACCAGCAAGGTGCTGCCATCGGGAGAAAAAACTAAAGGACCCAGATCCACGCCTTGGTCTCCTTTGTACTGCGTTAGCTGCTGCGCCTCATAATTGGGGGCTTTGGCAAAAAACACATTACGCTCTCCTTTGTCGTTGAACACCCAGGCCACCGCCTTGCCGTCTGCAGCCGCAGTCAAATGGGTAGGAAAGGCAGCCGACAGGTAGTCACCGAGTTGCTGTGCCATCCCCTGGAAGGAGCAAAAAAGGACAGAAAGGAGAAGCAGGAAATTTTTCATGTGAGCAGGTTTTGGTAAAAGGTACAAATTCTCTTTTATTTCTAAAAAAAACCAAGATGCGAACCCTTGCTTTAGCCCTAGTTTCTATTCTAGTCCTGTGGAGCACCGCGGCAGTGGGGCAACAGAAAAAGCTCGTTTTTATCATTCTAGATGGTATTCCTGCACAGGATTTGGAGCTAGTAGCCACTCCCAACTTGGATCAAATTGCTAGTCAGGGAGGCTATGCTCGGGCATTTACTGGAGGCCAAACCGGGGGCTATTCCGAATCTCCCACCATTTCTGCTGTCGGCTACAATTCGATATTGACAGGTACTTGGGCGAATAAGCACCAGGTTTGGGGAAATGGCATTGAAGCTCCCAACTACCAGTACTGGACTATTTTCCGCTACCTCAAAGCCGCCAGACCAGATGTCAAAACCGCTATTTTTTCTACCTGGCAGGACAACCGTACCAAGCTTCTGGGAGAGAATCTGCCTCAAACAGGCTACTTGAAGTTAGACCGGGCAGTAGATGGTTTGGAACTGGATACCCTACGCTACCCCCACGATGAACAGTCGGACTACATTCACCAAATTGACCAACAGGTGACTCAAGAGGCGGCAACTTACCTAAGAAACCAAGGTCCAGACCTCACCTGGGTTTACCTGCAGTATACCGATGACATGGGACATAAGTATGGAAGAGGCCCCGCAATGGATGCCGCCATCCAAAAAGCAGATGCCCAGGTAGGCTTGATTTGGCAAGCCATTCAGCAGCGACAACAAAAAGGGGAAGATTGGCAACTTTGGGTGACCACCGACCATGGACGTAAGGAGCCGGATGCCAAAGGCCATGGAGGGCAGTCTGAGGCGGAACGAGAAGTGTGGATCGCCTCCAATGCCAGGGACCTAAATCCTCATTTCTTTTCCGAGAAAGCAGCTCTTGTGGACCTGATCCCTTCTTTTTTTCGCTTTTACAACTTGGTAGTTCCGGAGCATCAGGAACGAGAATTGGATGGAATTCCGCTGACTGGCCCCATTTCGCTAAGCCAGCTTGGGTTGCAAGGCAAGGGTAAAAACCAGACCATCACCTGGGTTCCAGGGGCTCAATCCGAGACCCTCGCGGTCTATTGGAGTCCAACGGATCATTTTGCCGAAGGAGGTCAAGACGAGTATTTTTTTCTAGGGGAGGTGTCTTCCGATGCGAAGTACTATGCGCTTCCTCCAGACTTGGCTAAAAAATCATTTTTTAAGGTGCTGGTAGTGGGTAAACACAACAGTGCAAATACCTGGAAGGTGTCGGGGAAACTGTAGAGTTCGATCCGCTGCGGCGGATCAGTCTACCACGGCAAATTCTATCCAAAAACAACTATAATCGCTTTCGGTAAAAATTATGAACAACCTTTTTGTATCAAAATTTTGTCATGTAAGGATCCGCCTCGGCGGATCGAATCTTGCATAGCCCCTGGTTTACCTGCCAACGGCAGGTGAACCAGGGGTAAAATGGGTAGCGTATTCCGCACAACCCGCAAAGGCGGGTTGAACTACCGCGGGAGGTCAACCTGCCTCCGGTAGGTCAACCTGCCTCCGGTAGGTCAATTCACCACGAAAACCTAATTACAAAAAAGGCTGCCCAGATCCGGGCAGCCTTTCTTATTTACAGGTTATGTTTCTTTACCAGAAACTAAATAGAACAAATTTTGAGGTTCAATTCAGTTAGCTGTCGACCGTGGACTGTGGTCCCTTAATTCACCCCTCCTTTTCTCGTTGGAGATCTTTTGCCAGGCCATTCTGCCGGTTCGCCAGTGCGGGCATTGATAGGAATGCGCTGCTCACGGGATACCATGGTTTCTTCTTCGCAGGCCATGTACACGAGGATGGCGGTGAGGATCACATTTTGACGCACGTCGTCAAAGACAATCTTGTCGTAGGTGTCCAAATTGGTATGCCAGGTGTAGTTGAAGTAGTTCCAAGGCAAAGCGCTCAAGTTGAAAGCTGGAACACCCGCTGCCACAAAGGACACGTGGTCTGTACCACCCGCGCCTGGGTTGCCAGGAAACTCTGTTTTCAGGTCTTGGGTAATGTTTCGTGGCACCTTGTTGAGCCAGCGGCCCAGGTATTCGTAGCTATCCACATAGCCTTGACCAGAGATATTGGCGATGCGGCCTGTTCCATTGTCCTGATTGAAAAGGGCTTGGATCTTGCCTACCATCTCAGGATGATCTTCCACAAAGGCACGCGAGCCATTGAGCCCTTGTTCCTCGGATCCCCAGTGTCCGACTAGGATGGTACGCTTTGGGTTAGGATACACTTGCTTCAATACGCGCATCACTTCCATCATCAGGATGGTGCCGGTACCGTTGTCTGTGGCGCCAGTACCGCCATCCCAGGAGTCAAAGTGGGCAGACAGCATCACGTATTCGTCTGGCTTAGTACTCCCCTTGATTTCAGCCACGGTATTGTAGGTTGGTTGCATGCCTGTTTCTTTAGACTGTGCATTCAGATGTAGCATTGGTTTCTTGCCGCTTTCTGCCAATCGATAGAGTAGGCCATAGTCTTCTAGGGAAATATCTACGGTCGGTACTTTTTTGGTGGAGGCAGAGAAAATCTTGTTGGCACCAAAGGCATTGGACCAGTTGGAGGTCAAGATGCCTGCTGCGCCTGCATTTTCAAGTGCAATGGGAAGCTGGTTGCGGTTTTTGCCAGTAGCTTGAAGACGTTTGGTCCAGGAGGCATTGATGGCAGTTCGCTCGGCTTTCATTTTTTCAATGGAGGCAGGCATTCCATGTTCCTCCCAATTGTAGTCTGGGCGTCCAGTAGGCTGAGGTACGGAAATCATCACGTACTTGCCTTTTACAGATGGCAGCCATTTTTGGAAAGCCACTGAGTCGGCAAATTCTGGAAGGATCACCACTTCACCTTTTACGCCTCCTTGCGGAGAGGATGGGCTCCAAGCCAATTGGGTACCGGCCAAGGATTTGGTCCAAGGGGCTACCATGTCTATATGGGTGATACCTCTTTCCCAGCCTCTCCATTCACCCCACTTTTCGTTGCGGGCAGGGATGCCCCAACTCTGGTAGGTGGTGACGGCAAGGTCATGGGCCTTTTGCATTTGTGGGGAGCCAACCAATCTTGGTCCAACTCCATCCATGATTTCATGGGCAAGAACTTCTAGTTTAGAATTTTCGGTTGCTTCTTTGATGATGGCATCGATGACTGGATTTTGTGCCTGTACTTGTACAGCAACAAAAAACACAAGCCCGAAGTACCAGCTGTTACGGATTTTCATAGCGAGATCGTTTAATTTCTAAATCTAGGAATTAACTTCAAATTTGTTGAAGCCATTGGTGGATTATTCGGTCAACGGCTAACAGTCCACGGTCCACGGCAGATCCTAGTCCTCCTCCACAAATTGCTGTCGTCTGTTGACCGTCGACTGTTGACCACTTTTTTTCTTCCATTTGTCTAAAACAGGATGGATTTTTCTTTCGCTTCCAGTTTCTTTACGTAACAATACCCCAGATCCCTCTTCCCATGGCGAAAGCAGCAGTTCAAGAATACCTAAAAAAGGCCCTAGCCGACAATTCGGGCCCCGAAGCGCTTGCTTGGCTAGCCGAACAATCCCAAAAAATCACCCATTCGACCAGCCCGAACGCCTTTTTTTTGGCCTTCTCCAAGGCTTCCCGCCACTTTAAAAAAGAAACGCTTTCAACCGCTCTTGGCACACTTTCTTTGGAGGAATCCGGCATGCCTCCATTTTCCCCAATCCATTGGGATAGTTTGCAAGCTGCCCGCACCCTCCTATTACTTCAGCTGCCCCAAGAAAAAACCCCTTGGATGACCACTGTGCAGCAGCTTTTTGAAACGGCAGATATGTATGAGCAGCAAGCCTTGTATGCCGCTTTGCCCCTATTGCCTTTTGCGGAAGACCTCGTACCGCGCGCCATCGAAGGTTGCCGTACCAACATGTCGCTGGTCTTTGATGCTATCGCCCTCAACAATCCCTATCCGGCGCGCTTTTTTCCGGAGGCCAACTGGAACCAGCTGGTCCTCAAAGCCATTTTCATGCAGCGCCCGCTTTACCAAATTCAGCAGTTAGATGAGCGACGCAATTCGGCGCTTGCAGCCATGGCCACTGATTTTGCGCACGAGCGCTGGGCAGCTGGAAGAGCGGTAATGCCAGAAGTATGGCGACTGCTCGTGCCATTTATGGGTCCTCAATACCTGGCGGACCTGAAAAAAGTACTGGAGGCTACAGATGCCACGGAGCAAAAAGCCGGGGCTTTGGCCGCGTACCAGTGTAGCGATCCTCCAACTCAAGAACTCCTGACTTCCTATCCCCAGCTTCAGAAAGCCTGCGTTACCGCTGCCTATGGCTGGGAAGACCTAGGAATAGAATTTCAAAAAAATCGAGTTTAATCGCTCCTCAACCCGTAAATTCACCCAATTACAGCCGCATCTACCCATGGAAATGTACATAGATCCCCACATTCACCTCGTTTCTAGAACTACCGACGACTACGAAGCCATGCGTAAAGCAGGCATTGTGGCCACGATCGAACCCGCATTCTGGCTGGGGCAGCCCCGCACCGAGGTGGGGTCCTTCAAAGACTATTTTTCTACCCTCGTAGGTTGGGAGCGTTTTCGTGCCAGCCAGTTTGGCATCGTTCACTATTGCACCATGGGACTCAATTCCAAGGAAGCCAACAATGTGGCGCTGGCGGAACAGGTCATGGAACTTTTGCCCCTCTATGCGGGAAAAGAAGGGGTAGTCGCCATCGGCGAAATTGGTTACGACGACCAAACGGAAGCAGAGGATCGATTTTACCGCCTACAACTCGAGCTGGCCAAAGAGGTGGAACTACCTGTGCTGATTCATACCCCCCACCGAGACAAGAAGAAAGGCACGACCCGCTCCATGGATGTGGCGGTGGAACATGGCATGGATCCGTATTGGGTAGTGGTGGATCACAACAACGAGGAAACAGTCAAAGAGGTGCTTGATCGCGGTTTTTGGGCAGCCTTTACCATTTATCCACATACCAAGATGGGCTCCGAGCGCATGGTGGAAATCGTCAAGCAGTACGGTCCGGAGCGCATCATTGTCAACTCTGCCGCGGATTGGGGCATCTCTGATCCCATTGCCGTGCCTAAAACTGCCGCGCTGATGCGCAAAATGGGCGTACCTGAGGAGCATGTCCGCCTGACTACCTACCAAAATGCACTCACTGTATTTGGACTGAGTGGGCAGATGCACGAGGACGATTGGCTCAAGGCAGCGCCGATCGACCAAACCAAGAAACTGGGTGGCAACTCTGTACTTCGCGGCGGCCAGGTGCCACGCGTAGAAGGTCCTGATGACCGCGTAGAAAACTAAATCATGGCCAATTCCAAGATTTTCGCCTACCTCCAACTGACACGTCCGGCCAATGTGGTTACGGCGGTGGCAGACATTTGGGCGGGATTTGCGATTGCAGGTGCTTGGGATGCCATGGCGACCAACTGGATCTATGGCGAACAGGACTACTGGTGGAACCTGCTTTGGCTATCGCTGAGCACTATCGGACTGTACGGTGGAGGGGTGGCTTTCAACGACATTGCGGATGCTGAATTGGATGCTGTGGAGCGTCCGGAGCGCCCGATTCCTAGTGGACGAGTTTCCAAACAAGGAGCAATTGGGATGGCTTCGCTTTTGCTTCTGGGAGGAATTGCCTGTGCTTTTCAAGTGAATCTTGTGGCAGGAGGCCTAGCCATTGCTGTCGCCTGTTGCGCCTTGTTGTACGATTACTGGGGCAAGCACCAGCACTATTTTGGACCCATCAACATGGGGCTTTGCCGCTCTGGCAATCTGCTTTTGGGGATCTCTGTAGTGCCGATGCTGTTGGAACGCAACTGGTTTTTGGCATTCCTTCCCCTAGTCTATGTCGCAGCGATCACGATCATTAGTAGAGGAGAGGTGCATGGAAAAAACAGAAATGCGTTATTCCTGGGTGCAGGGATGTACACGAGCATCTTTGTGGCGATCTTTATTTTGGCTTTCGAGAAAAGTCCGGGTTACCTGCAGGTTTTGCCATTTTTAGCCTTTCTGGGTTACCGCTTATTTCCCCCATTGCTGCGGGCCATTCGTACCCAGGAACCGCAATACATCGGTAAGTCGGTCAAAGCAGCGGTACTTTCGCTGATTGTGGTCAATGCGGCTTTGGCCACCGCCTTCTCGGGCTGGCCCA
Source organism: Bacteroidota bacterium (assembly GCA_041175425.1). Classification (GTDB taxonomy): domain Bacteria; phylum Bacteroidota; class Bacteroidia; order Cytophagales; family Cyclobacteriaceae; genus Algoriphagus. The sequence goes on from JBEDEY010000161.1 coordinate 22,663, forward strand.
TTGGGCTCTTGATTTTGGTGCTTTTACCCATTTCTCTAGGCCTCGCCAAAAAATTTGCAGTGACTTAAACACTGAATAATTCAATTTCTTTCACAACTTGCTTCTCAAGACGAGTTATCCCCTCCCAAAATGTCCACGATTCTCCAACAATCTTTCTCGGTACCCTTTCGCTACCCGGTTGCGTTCACGGAGAATTTGTTTGCAGTCTCCCAAACCTTGTTTGCCGATACCTTCCCAGAAGGGCAGCTAGCACGGGTATTTTTTGTGCTGGACTCTGGCGTAGTGGCCCATCATCCGGAGTTAATTTCCCAGATCAAAAACTATGTGGCGGCCCATCCTTCACGACTAGCTCTAGTGGCTGAGCCGCTAGTGGTAGCCGGAGGTGAAGCCTGTAAAAATGATCCTGATGCCTACCAGCGTGTGGTGGAGGCTACCAATAGCTTTGGCATCGATCGGCATTCCTACATCGCTGCGATAGGCGGGGGAGCAGTGCTCGACATGGTGGGCTTTGCTGCAGCAATCTCCCACCGGGGGATCCGCCTGATCCGCATCCCTACCACCGTCTTGTCCCAAAACGATTCAGCTGTCGGAGTAAAGAATAGCATCAATGCCTTTGGGAAGAAAAATTACCTGGGCACATTTACCCCACCCTTTGCGGTACTCAATGACTTTACCTTTTTGGAAAGTTTGGAAGACCGAGATTGGACTTCGGGGATTTCAGAGGCCATCAAGGTGGCCTTGATCAAGGATTTGGAGTTTTTTGAGTGGCTAGAAAAAGCAGCACCTGCACTTGCTCGGCGGGAGATGGAGCCCATGAAAGAGCACATCATCCGTAGCGCGCAGCACCACATGGACCATATCGCAGGTGCAGACCCTTTTGAGTTTGGGTCGAGTAGGCCACTGGATTTTGGGCATTGGGCGGCACACAAATTGGAGAAATTGAGCGACTTTCGAATTCGCCACGGAGAGGCAGTTGCCATAGGCATTGCCTTGGATTCGGCCTATTCCTTTTTGCAAGGGCGAATTGAAGAAGCAGATTTACTCCGTGTCTTTAAGGTATTTCATGCCTTGGGACTTTCATTGTACGCTCCCGAACTTCAAGAGGATGCCTTACTTCAAGGCTTGAAAGAATTTCAAGAGCATTTGGGAGGTACCCTCACGATTATGTTGCTAGAAAAATTAGGAAAAGGCGTGGAGGTGCATGAAATGGACTCTAATTTGATTGTGAAAGCCTTACACCTCCTCCAAAACTGGGAAGTGAGCGGCAGCATCCAAGGTTAAGCTACAATTGCAGATGAACATCAAGGACATTCACTTAAGCTATTGCAGCAACATTCATGCAGGGGAAACTTGGGATGCCACTTTTCAAAATCTGAAAATATACATTCCTGAAGTAAAGAAACGCTTGGCCCACAAAGGCGCTTTTGGCATTGGCCTTCGCCTTTCTCATGAAGCAGCCTTGGTATTGGAGCGTCCGGATCGCCTGCAAGAGTTTCGGGATTGGTTGAAAAAAAGTAACACCTACGTCTATACCCTGAATTGCTTCCCTTATGGAGGATTTCATCGGACCAAGGTGAAGGAACAAGTGCATTCACCAGATTGGACCACGGAGGACCGACTAGAATATACGATTCGTAGTTTTCGAATTTTAGCTGAGCTGCTACCCGAGGGGGTAGAAGGAGGAATTTCCACTTCCCCGCTGACCTACAGGCATTGGTTTGCGACTGATTTGGAAAAGAAGCAGGCCTTTGAAAAAGCAACCACTCACTTGATTGCCGTAGTGGAAGAGTTGGTCAAGCTGAAGCAGGAAACGGGAAAATTTCTTCACTTAGACATTGAGCCCGAACCGGATGGCTTGCTTGAGAATTCCGAGGAGTTGATCCTGTATTTTAAGGAATGGCTTCTCCCAGTTGGGAAGGGGAGCCTTGCCAAGCAACTTGGGATTACCGAAAAAGCCGCAGAAAAACTGATCAAAGACCACCTCCAGGTGTGTTACGACGTGTGTCATTTTGCCATTGGCTACGAAAAGCCCAAAGAGGCATTCAAAAAGCTGAAGCAGGCGGGGATTGGCATTGGCAAAATTCAGCTTTCTGCTGCCCTCAAATTGCTGATTCCTGAATCGCCCTACGAGCGTTTTAGCCTAGGAAAAAGGCTTGCAGAATTTGCCGATACCACCTACCTCCACCAAGTGGTGGGGAGCACAAAATCGGGAGGGTTGAATTCCTATCCCGATTTACCGCAAGCCCTGACACAACTAGGAGAAACCCAGGATTTGGAGTGGCGCGTACATTTCCATGTTCCTATTTTTCTTGAAAATTACGGCACCTTCCAATCCACTCAGGAGGACATTGTGGAGGTGTTGAAATTAGTCAATGCAGATCCAAGCATCACCAAACACTTGGAAGTGGAAACGTACACTTGGGAAGTTCTTCCAGAAGACACGCACCTCACCTTGGGAGAGGCCATCTCTCGAGAGTTGGCCTGGGTTCAGGAGCAACTCTAGTGATTGAACGAGGTAGCCTACCCATTTAGCCCATGAAAAAAACCGTTGTCCTCGATATTGTTGCCTTATCTCCAAGAGTGATTGGGGAGCATACTCCATTTTTGAAACAATGGATTGCATCCAAGCACCAAGCGGTGGTAGAGCCCGTGCTTCCTGCGGTGACCTGCTCTGCGCAATCCACCTATCTCACAGGAAAGTGGCCTGCTGAAAATGGAATTGTAGGCAATGGCTGGTACTTCGAGGAGGAGTGTGAAATCAAGTTTTGGCGGCAGTCCAACAAGCTTGTACAAGGTGAGAAGGTCTGGGACCTGCTGCGCAAAGAAGATCCTACATTTACCGTGGCCAACCTTTTTTGGTGGTACAATATGTATTCGACGGCAGACTTTGCCGTGACTCCAAGACCGCTGTACCCGGCCGATGGACGCAAGTTGCCCGATTGCCATTCCCAGCCCATGGAACTTCGGGACCGTCTCCAAGCAGAGTTAGGGCCCTTTCCCCTTTTTAGTTTCTGGGGACCTGCGACGACCATCGCTTCCAGCCGCTGGATAGCGGAGGCAGCCAAAAAGGTGGACCAATGGCATTCACCCACACTCAACTTGATTTACCTGCCCCATCTCGACTATGCGTTGCAGAAGTATGGGATTGATTTTGCCAAAATTGGAAAAGACCTGCAGGAAATTGACGATCTAGCAAAGGACCTGATCACCTACTTTGAAAGTCAAGGAACGCAGGTCTTGCTGCTTTCCGAATATGGCATTACGACTGTTTCTCAGCCGATTCACCTCAACCGAATTTTTAGAGAGAAGGGCTGGATTCAAGTGAAAAATGAACTGGGTTTGGAGACCCTTGATGCCGGTACTTCGACCGTTTTTGCTGTGGCAGACCATCAGGTCGCGCATGTGCATGTGCAGGATCAATCCCTCCTTGCTGAGGTGCAGGCCCTACTTGCGCAAGTGCCCGGTGCGGAAAAAGTGTTGGATGCCCAAGGAAAAAAAGAGGCCCACCTGGACCATGCGCGCTCCGGTGATTTGGTCGTTGTGGCAGATGCCAACTCCTGGTTTACCTACTACTTCTGGCTAGACGATGCCAAAGCCCCAGACTATGCTCGCTGTGTAGACATTCATCGCAAGCCGGGTTACGATCCTGTGGAACTGATCATGGACCCCAGCATCCCAATTCCTATGCTTAAAGTGGGCACCAAGCTCTTGAAGAAAAAGCTTGGTTTTCGGTACTTGATGGACGTGATACCCCTGGACGCAACCTTGGTCAAGGGAGCCCACGGACGTGTTCCAGAGTCGGATTTGGACAAGCCCCTA
>JBEDEY010000162.1:0-17675 GCA_041175425.1 Bacteroidota bacterium
GAGTTCATATTCCATAGCTACTTCATAGCTAGACTCTAAAAGTCCTGGTCCAAGGGAATTATAGACACTATAGATTGCCCCTCGAATTAAAAAAGTAATGTCGTTTTCTTCCATAGTAAAAATTAGAAACAATGTTTCTAATTTTTACCTTTCATTTCGCTTTTGTTTTGCATTTTCTGCAAATGATCGATTTTTTATTGGTATAATTTACTTTTTTCAGTCGAGCCTTCACGGAAAATCGCAAATCTAAATTTTCCCTTTAATCTGCGCGCCCAATTTTTTCACGCTGATTTACACGGAAAAAATCCACTAATCAATTGGTGCCTTCGCCCTACTTTTTATTCCTAAAATCTGCGCTCCCTTTTCTGCGAGAATTAGCGTAACCTCTTTTTTCAACCTGATCTCCACGGAAAAACCCCGTGAATACTTTTCCGAAATAAATCAACGGAGAAAGCTCCAAGCCAAGATTCGACTCCGCTTATTTCCTTGGCCCATTTCGATTACGCGTTGAGATTTGACTCCCACTTTTTCAAGTAGTCCCTGGAAATAGGAAAGATGAGTGGCCTTGGAAACCAATACCGTAAACCAGCCTACCTGGTTTTGAATCGCCACACTTTCTTGAATCATTCGGCCAATAAATCCAATTTCCCCTCCAGCAGTCCATAACTCCGTGGCTTGACCTCCAAAATTCAACACTGGATTTGACGTTTCCTCCCCTTTCAGGTTTTTGATTTTTCGCTTGCTTCCTTGGAGCGCTACTTCGGCAGATTCATGAAAAGGAGGATTGCATATACATGCCTCAAAAAAATCTTCCGCTTCAATCACCGAATCGAAAATCCGCTGGGCATCTGACTGGAATCGCAAGGATACCTTGCCCTCCATTCTTGGATTGGCAGCAATAAGCGATGCGGCATTGGAAAGTGCTTGAAGGTCTATTTCAGTACCCACAAAGTTCCATCCAAACAAGGAGGTGCCCAAGATGGGGTAAATCAAATTGGCGCCCACGCCTAGGTCTAGAATTTGTGTTCCTTCCCCGAGTGGTATTTTTTTGCCATGATCCTTCGCCAGCAAGTCTGCTACATGGTGCAAGTAATCCGCTCTGCCGGGAATCGGAGGACAGAGGTATCCGTCCGGAATATCCCAGTAGCTCAACTCATAGTAATGAAGCAAAAGAGCTTTATTGAGCAGCTTTACTGCGATGGGATTGGCAAAGTCAAGGCTCTGCTGTCCGTAATCATTGTCAAAAACAATTTGACTTAATTCGGGCAAAGTCTCCACCAGCGCAGCAAGATCATAACGGCCTTGATGGATGTTTCTGGGATGGAGACCAACCCCCTTTTCTTTGCTTTTCATGAATTGAGTTACTAGGTGAGTTGAATTATCAATAGATTCGGTTTCGGAATTTTTCCTTAGGGATTCTATCTAAGTCAATCAAGTACCCGTTCACCAGGGCATATTCATATTTACCGTCTTTGGTTAAGAAGAAGTTGGGACTAGCCCCTGTCGTCCAGCCTCCTGAATAGGTAGTCGCAGACTTCAGAACCACCAAGGGAAGTCCATGGATCGCTCTCGCAGTATCTTTTTTGACTTGAATCGCCAGGTATCCTTGGCCCAAAAGTTCCATCGCCTTTTCGATGCTCACCTCTTTTACAGTTTCAAACGGTGTAGGGTACACTTTCCCTTCCTTGTACTGAAGCCCTGTGGCATCTAAGGTCTCTAGTCCAAAGAAAACCTGCATGTCACCTAGGTCTTCTACAGATCCCGCAAAAGAATAGCCTGCCTTACCTTCGATCTCCCTTCTCCGGATACCAAGATCTACCGGATACCAGGTGCCATTTACCGGTACTTGCATCTCCTGAATTACCAAATCCATCAATTGAATTCCATTGTCTGGAATGGCAAAATACTGGTCCGTGGTGTATTGCGTATAGCCACGGGTGGCGATGGTGTACAAGGCATCCAAGAGTAGCATAAAATTGATCTTGCGCACTTCTTGCTTTTCTGGGTCTCCCACCAATCCTCCTGACTCAATCAAAATCGTACTGGTTCCCCACTTCTGAATATTGTCCCCAAAGGCACGTGGCTCAAATGCATCGTCGTATTTGCCGACTTGTCCAGGAATCAATACTTGAAGGAGTTGATTCATGCTGGCAATGGTCTGCATCGCTCTACCTCGGACTTCATTGATCTCGGTGGCCTCATTGTAAGCCGGAGCAAGCAGCGAAATCGTCGCCTGTTTGGGCGTATTGACCACGTTGTAATAGATCTGCTGGTCGTGAAGGTTGAATCCAAATTCGGGCTCAAAGTCATCGCGCGCTTTTTTCAAAACCACCGCCTCAGGAGAAATAAGGGAGATGGCATCCCGGTTCAGGTCAATGTCCAATGCATTCCTCCGCTTGAATGCATCAGCCCCATCGGGATTAAGCATCGGGATAAATTTGAGCTGCAATTGGGATTTGAGCAGCTGTCTGACCGCATCGTAAGAATCTCCTTTTCCTTCCAGAAAATTGAATAAATCAAACAAGGCCATCGTTGCCGTGCTCTCGTTGCCATGCATCTGCGACCAAAGCATCACCTTGGTTTGACCGGAACCCCAGTCCAAAGAGGAAATGGATTTTCCTAAAACAGACTTGCCCAAGGGGCTCACCCCAAATTGGACCGAATGCTTTTGGATCAAGGGCTGCAAATCCGCATGCGTGAATCGTCTATCTTTAATTGCCGATTCCTGATAGGTTTCAAAGGCATTTTTCAACGCTGAAATTTCAAGTCTTGGTACCGTCGTCTGGGCCCAAGCCCCCGAAATTCCCAAACCAAGAAAAAGAGCAAAACTCAAAAAGTGTCTTTTTAGTGCAGCAACCTGTATCTCCATATTTTTAAACGATTTTCAACTAAAACTAGGGAAAGGACTGCAATTATTCCTTCTATTTTTGTCAAACCCAAAAAAATCTTGCCATGAATTTACATGTCCAAGGCATTGACCTTCCCCTCAAACACCGCTTTACCATAGCCCATCAAAGCCGAGAAGTACAGGAAACCCTAATCGTCAGGCTTGAAGAAGACGGCCACTTTGGACTTGGGGAGTCTACCACCAACCCTTTTTATGGCATTACCTTGGACAACATGCGTATAGCCTTAGAAAAATTCAAGCCTATCCTTTTGGGAGGGAAATGGAATACGCCTGCTGAATTGTGGGAGCTTGGAAAGGAGGTTTTCCAGGACAACCCCTTTGCTCAATGTGCGCTTGACCAAGCCGCTTGGGACTTGTACACCAAGAAGATGGGGAAAAAATTGTACGAGTATCTCGACTTGAATCCTCAACGTATCCCAACCACCAACTTTACCATTGGAATCGATTCGGTCGAAAAAATGTGCTCCAAACTGCGAGAAGTGGAGTGGCCGATCTACAAAATAAAGCTTGGTACGGATCAGGATTTGGAGATCGTACGGGAACTTCGGAAAAACACGAGCTCCATATTTCGAGTGGATGCCAATTGCGCATGGACCGTAGATCAAGCGATTTCCTATTCCGAAGAGCTTGCCCTTCTTGGGGTAGAATTTATAGAACAGCCTTTGGCAAAAGATAATCTGAAAGGCATGCGCGAAGTTTTTGCACACTCCAAACTGCCTGTGATCGCAGATGAAAGTTGCATCAGCGAAGCGGATGTGGATAAATGCCAGGGCCACTTCCACGGGATCAACATCAAGTTGGTCAAAGCTGGAGGCATTACCCCTGCACTCCGCATGATCCAAAAAGCCAAATCACTAGGAATGAAAACCATGGTGGGTTGCATGACCGAGTCCTCCGTTGGCATCAGCGCCATCGCACATATTGCGCCCCTTTTGGATTATGTGGACATGGATGGAGCCATGCTCCTTTCCAAAGACCCTGCCAAGGGCGTGCGAATTTTTCCCGATGAAGTGCTCTTTCCCGAAGGTCCAGGCATCGGAGCCGAATTACTTGTTTGACCTCCCTTAATCAAAAAGCCCCCAGCATCAACTTGATACTGGGGACTTTGTGTAGTGAAGCAAAGAAGATTAGGCGTCTCCGACAATCAGTTTAAAGCCTTCCCCATGTACGGTAATGATTTGAACTCGAGGATCATCTTTCAAAATCTTTCGGATTTTGCTCAAATACACGTCCATAGAGCGTGCATTGAAATAGCTATCGTCTCCCCAAATTTGCTTGAGCGCGTGACTTCGGTTGACCAACTTATTTATTTCTGATGCAAGGAGGCGGATCAACTCATTCTCTTTGGAGGTCAGCTTGTGCTTGCCAGAAGGCCCTTCAATGTATTGTTCGTCGTAGTGCAGGACAAAATCTCCAAAGGCATAGATTTTTAAAGAACTAACGGCTGTGGATTTTTGAGTTCGCTTGAGGACAGCTGTAATCCGCAACAGCAGTTCCTCCATGCTAAAGGGCTTGGTCAAGTAATCGTCTGCGCCGATTTTTAAGCCATCGATCACATCCTCTTTTTGGTTTTTGGCGGTAAGAAACAAAACAGGCTGATCTTCTTGTACCTTCTTTATTTCTTTAGCCAAGGTGAATCCATCCTTTTTGGGCATCATCACATCGAGAAGACATAGGTCAAACTTGTCTTTTTTAAACTTATTCCATCCCTCTTCCCCGTCGCGGCAAAGCGTGGTGTCGTAGCCTTTCATCTGAAGGTACTCCTGCAAGATCTCACCCAAGTTGGGGTCATCTTCTACAACTAATAGTTTGGCCTTGCTCATTGTTTTTTAGGTAGGTTAATGGTGAACGTACTTCCTTTTCCTGGTTCGGACTGAACCTGTATGTCTCCCTTATGGGCTTCAACCATCGTTTTAACATAGGATAATCCAAGCCCAAAACCTTTGACGTCGTGGACATTTCCGGTAGGCACACGGTAGAATTTATCAAAGATCTTTTTTACAGCATCTCGGCTCATACCTATTCCTTGGTCTTGTAAGGTGATTTGGACCTCGGCGCCTTTTTCTTTTACGGCTACTCGGATCCTAGGGTTGGATGGAGAATATTTATTTGCATTGTCCAACAGGTTGTTGAACAAATGGGTCAAATGAAAGACATCTCCAACGATGTAGGGGTCTTTCATCTCTCCGCTAAACTCCAATTTTCCTCCCCGGTTTTCTACCTGAAGGGCAAACTGATCCATGCAGGCCTGTAGCATTGCAGGTAGATGTATGGATTCAAGTTTGAGGCTAAACTCTTTCCGATCCAATGCCGCCGCTTGCAGCACTTTTTCCACTTGACCCACCAAGCGCTTATTTTCCTCTTTGATAATCCCTAGGTAGCGAGTTCGAAACTTGTCCTGATTGCTTAATTCTGGGTCTTGCAAAGCCTCCACCGCCAAGCTTACCGTAGCAAGTGGGGTTTTGAACTCATGGGTCATGTTGTTGATAAAGTCGTTTTTGATATCAGAAAGCGCTTTCTGTCTCAAAATGATGCGAATCGCATAGTAAAAACAAAAAATGATCACCAAAATAAAGAAAATGGAACTCGAGATGGGAAGCCAAACTTGACGAAACACGTGGCTACTTTTCTCTGGGAAATACACATAAATAAAGTTGTCGTTGCCCAAAATATCATTGGGAAATAACTTGGACTGCAGCCCTTCCTGAAGCAAAACCTGAGAGTCTAAGATCTCCCCAACGGCAATGATTTTTCCCTCTTCTCCTGATTTAACTCCCAACTCAAAGTTCTCCGCTATTCCCTTCTCCAAAAACTGACTTTTCAACAACCTCCGTAATTGTGCGGTGTCCAGACGATCCATAATCGCTTGCTGTCCCTCGGCAAGCTCAGAAAAGGCCTGATTCATCAACTCAATCTTGATGTTGGTCTTGCGAATCTTATCCAGCGCATCATCCGAAAGATTTACTTTGGTCTCAAATTGAGGCACTATCCCCGTGTAGGGTCGAGCAGACTCCCTGGCAAATCTTTGCTTCTGGTCTAAATATTCCAGCTGCCGCTCTTTTTCTTGAAGGAGAATTTGCATCTCGTCCGGGGTAAATAGTGCAGAAGCCACTTCGGGAGTCATGTAGGCAAAAAAGTTTTCCAGCTCAGATAAGATCGTTGCATCCAAACCTCTGGATTGCAACATTCTACGAAATGTGCTGCTGACCTGTGGCACTACCGGGGCCAACAATAAGGTGTCTACCAAGGAGGGGCGGCTATACGTCCGGTTGGTATTAATTTGCAAATCAATCGGATCAATTTTTTTGAAAATGGTCTCCTTCAAAACTGGATCTTTGATCAACTTGCTGAGCAACACATCCGAGGTTTCTCCTTTTTCCAGTTCGGTTACTGTCTCGGCAATGGCTTGCAAAGCATTCTGATCAAAGCGTTCCTTGTTGATTCGAATGGCGTTGCGTATCCAATAGTACTGAAAGCCCATCAAGCCAAAGCTTGCAAGGGACATCAACACAATAATCAACGTAATATTGCTTTTGGACATAGCACAAAATTAAGCGGTTAGCGGGGGAAGGAACCCGTATTAACATGTTTTAACGAGTAATCGAAAGAAGTTTCTTTCATATTCCCCTTTTTGCCCGTATTCTAGCAGTACGAATTTGTTGGTTTTCTAATTACATACCCAAAAAAAGGAAGGTTCTATGCCTTCCTTTTTTATTGTTTCGGTATTTTTGACTCCTCAACCTAACCTATTCCACTCGTGCACAAACCCACGCACATACAAGGTGTTTCCCTAGAAGCCTTAGCCAAAGAATTTGGAACCCCACTTTATCTGTACGATGGAGAAAAAATTGTACACCAAATTCAAGCGCTACAAACTGCTTTTGCGGCAGTTCCCCTCCGCATAAAATATGCTACCAAGGCACTATCGAGCCTTTCTGTGCTGAGCCTTATCCGAAATGCGGGTGCAGAACTAGATGCCGTTTCCCTTGAAGAAGTTAAACTTGGACTCCTTGCAGGAAGTACTGCTGCGGAAATCATGTACACCCCAAGCGGGGTTTCCTTTGCAGAAATCCAAGAAGCCGTACAAATTGGCGTCATGGTCAATGTGGATAGCCTTCCCCTTTTGGAAAAATTTGGACAAACCTACGGCAGCACCGTACCGATTTGCATCCGTCTCAATCCACACATTCTTGCAGGTGGAAACTTGAAAATCTCAGTGGGCCACAAGGAAAGTAAGTTTGGGATTTCAATTGAACAGCTCCCTCAAATCTTGGAATTGGTCAAACGCTACCAAATCCCCGTGGCCGGATTACACCTCCACACAGGCTCTGACATCTACGATGCGGCCGTGTTTTTGAAAGGTGGCAAAGTATTGTTTGAGGCAGCCATGCAGTTTCCTGACTTGAGATTCCTTGACTTTGGAGGAGGATTCAAGGTGGCCTACAGCTCAGAGGACAAGGCTACAGATATTCCGGAGCTAGGCCACATCGTGAGTGCTGCCTTTCAAGAGTTTTGCAAGAAATATGGACGTCAACTCGAACTTTGGATTGAGCCTGGCAAATTCCTCGTAAGCGAGGCCGGTTACTTGCTGGTCCAGGCCACGGTAGTCAAAGAAACGCCAACATTGCATTTTGTAGGAGTAGACTCTGGGCTAAATCACCTGATCCGCCCCATGATGTACGATGCCTATCATGAAATCTACAACTTGAGCAACCACGAAGGAGCAACTGCAAACTACACCGTGGTGGGCTACATTTGTGAAACAGACACGCTGGCCTCTCAACGACAACTGCATACCGTAAAGGAGGGAGATGTACTCGTCATCCAGAATGCTGGTGCATACGGCTTTACCATGTCTTCCAATTACAACGCCCGCCTTCGGCCTGCCGAAGTGCTCGTATGGAAAGGAAAAGCGCATCTCATTCGGAAGCGGGAAGAGTTTGAAGACCTCATTCGGAATCAGGAACTCATTCAATGGTAAGCCCTACGGCAACTTGATTTTTACAAGCCCATTTCCTCGGCTTATTCTTTAATCAAAACAATCCCCACCAAAAAGGACTTTAGAAACTAAAGCTCCTTTTTTTATGACCAAAACCCTCCGCTTGGTGTTGGGGGACCAACTCAACAGCCAACACTCCTGGTTTGCAACGCCAAGTCCTTCTGTCACCTACCTTATGCTAGAAATGCGGCAGGAGACCGACTATGTGGCCCACCACATTCAAAAAGTCGTTGCCTTTTTTCTATCCATGCGTCACTTTGCTCAATCGCTCCAAGAGCAAGGCCATCAAGTTTACTACTTGACCCTGGATGATCCCCAAAACCTTCAAGACCTTGCTGCACAGGTTCAGCAGCTCGTAAAAAGCGGAAAATTTACCCGATTTGAATACCTACTACCCGACGAATACCGACTAGATCAGCAACTGAAGGCCTGCTGTGAGACACTTGGCATCCCCTGCGAAGCGGTGGATACGGAGCACTTTTTAACTTCTCGGGGCTATCTCAAGCAACTTTTTGAAGGCAAAAAAACCTACCTCATGGAGACCTTCTACCGAGAAATGAGAAAAAAGTACGCGGTCTTGATGGAAGGAAAGGATCCCATTGGAGGGCAATGGAACTTTGACGAGGACAACCGGAAAGCACTAAAAGACCGATCCCTGCTCAAGAAGCCTCGGGTACACCCCAAGCAAGTAGCGCACATTACCCAGATGCTAACCGCTTCCGGGGTGAAATGCATCGGCAACATTGATCCAGCCCACTTTAATTGGCCTACCTCGCGAGAAGAAAGCTTGGAAGTACTCCAGTATTTCTGTGAAGAGCTGCTGGTACACTTTGGAGCCTACCAAGACGCGCTCACCACCTGGGACCCGTACTTATTTCACTCCCGCTTAAGCTTTTCGCTCAACAGCAAGATGCTTTCTCCTCTGGAAGTAATCCAAACCGTCGAGAGGTATTGGCATGCACATCAGGAGGAGATTGGCCTTGCTCAGGTAGAGGGATTTATCCGGCAGATATTGGGTTGGCGAGAGTACATGCGCGGCATCTACTGGGCCAAAATGCCTGAATTTGCCCAGCTGAACTATTTTGAGCACGAGCGCAAGCTCCCAGGTTGGTTTTGGACAGGAAAAACAAAAATGAACTGCCTCCATCAATCCATCACCCAATCTTTGGACTTAGCCTATGCCCATCACATTCAACGACTGATGGTAACGGGTAATTTTACCCTGCTAGCAGGGATTCACCCCGACGAGGTAGACCAATGGTATCTTGGCATCTACATCGATGCAATCGAGTGGGTAGAAATCACGAATACGAGAGGGATGAGCCAGTTTGCCGATGGAGGCATCGTCGGCACCAAGCCTTACGTGTCCTCAGCCAACTATATCAAAAAGCAAGGCAATTATTGCGGTACTTGCGCCTACCAGGCCGAAAAGAAAACGGGAGAAGGTGCCTGTCCCTTCAACAGTCTCTATTGGCACTTTCATGCGCGCAACAGAGAACTGCTAGAGAAAAATCCACGCATTGGCATGGTCTACCGCACCTGGGACAAGATGGGCAACCGGCAGGAACTCTTGGATCAAGCCGAGGATTACTTAGCGCATCTCGAAGAATTGTAGGGACTTCAAATCAATCCCCAATCCACTCGGCCACGAACAAGTTCGTGTCACGCGTACCGCCATTGTTGCGGTTGGAAGCAAATACGAGGTACTTGCCGTTGTTGGAAAACACAGGGAAGGCATCGAAAGTCCCATCATGCGTTATGCGCGTAAGGCCTGTTCCGTCTAGGTTGACAATAAACAGGTTAAAAGGATACCCGCGTTGCGTTTGGTGATTGGAAGCAAAAATTAACTTTTTGCCAGATGGGTGAAAGAACGGCGCCCAGTTGGCTTTGCCCAAACTCGTAATTTTGCGGATGTCTGTACCATCTACATTGGCCACATACAGCTCCATGTCGGTAGGCTTCACCAATCCCTCTTTGAGGAGGTCTTGGTATTCTTGAATGGCTTCAGGAGTCTGAGGGCGAGAAGCTCTCCAGACCAACTTGGTACCATCGGGAGAGAAGAATGCACCCCCATCGTAACCCAATTCCGTCGTGATTTGCTTCACATCCGTGCCATCAATGTTCATGGTAAATAGCTCTAAATCACCGGTTCGCATGGAAGTAAACACGATTTTATCACCTTTGGGAGAAACGGTCGCTTCCGCATCGTAGCCGGCCTCATGGGTCAATTGAGAAAGAATATTTCCCTTCATATCCGCGGTAAAAATATCGAAGCTCGGATAGATCGGCCATACATACTTGCCATCTGCTCTTCGCTCAGGTACGGGAGGGCAGGCAGGGTCCACTAGGTGAGTAGATGCATAGACTATTGTTTTATCCCCTGGTAGGAAATAGGCACAGGTCGTGCGTCCTAATCCTGTGCTTAACCTTGCGGGCGTGTTTTTTGATAGATCGTCTTTTTTCCAGTCTAGGTAAAACATCTGGTCACAGGAATTGCCCCATTTCGCGAAGTCAGACTGAAATACCAGTTTGGAGTCGTCGAAAGACCAATAGGCCTCGGCATTGTTGCCCCCAAAAGTGAGTTGCTTGATGTTTTTGAGGTATTTCATTTCCTCAGGGTGCAGCAACAAGGAATCCGAAGCAGATCGCTTCTCTTGGCCCACAAGGGTAAGTGCAGTTAATAACAAGGGGAGAACAAGTCCGAGTTGGCGTAAAGTCTTCATAAGGAATCTTGACTAAAAAGAATGTGCCGGCAAAGATACTACTTATTATCTTTGAGCTAAATATCCCGCTCGATGAAACTACATCTTTTGAAATTCCTCCCCCTTCTTGTCCTTGCCCTAGTCGTTGGTTCCTGCGATGGGCCCCCTACAGATGAAGAATTGTTTACTTCGCTGAAAAAAGACGTCTATTTCCTAGCCGCTGATGACTTGGGTGGAAGAGCCATCGGGACCACAGGGGAGCAAGAAGCAGCTAAATACCTTGCCCAAGAATTTGAAAAGTTAGGCCTGACTCCTATGGGTACGGATGGGTTTTTTCAAGAGTTCACCGTTTCCAAGCCCAGCAACCCCCACGAGGAGGCCGTAATTGGCACCGATGGAGCGGGCGTTACCGGTCGAAATGTAGTTGCCTTTTTGGATAAAAAAGCAGACAAAACCATCGTCATCGGAGCTCATTTTGATCACTTAGGCATGGGTGGCCAAGGGTCACTGCACCGAGGAGATTCAGCCATCCACAACGGTGCCGACGACAATGCTTCGGGAACTGCCGCCCTTTTGGCGCTTGCGAAGATTTTCAAATACGAAACCTTGAAAAGCAACATTCTATTTATTGCTTTCTCTGGAGAGGAAAATGGCCTTTGGGGCTCCAATTATTTTGTCAAAAACCCAACTGTAGACCTAAAGACGGTCAACTACATGATCAACATGGACATGGTGGGTCGTCTCAATCCTGAAAAATCGCTCGCAGTACATGGAGTAGGCACCAGTCCTAGCTTTCCTTCGGTACTTGACCCCATCAATGCGGATAGCCTCAAACTTGTTCCTTCCGAATCAGGCGTAGGCCCTTCAGACCACACATCCTTTTACCTGCAAGACCTGCCGGTCCTCCACTTCTTTACCGGACAGCATGCCGATTACCACAAGCCGGGTGACGATGCAGACAAAATCAACTACGAAGGCTTGGTACAGGTAGTTCGCTACATTTCTAGACTGATTGCAGGGCTGGATGCAGAACCAAAGTTAGCCTTCACCAAAACCAAAGACTCTAGCGACTCTCCGAGATTTACGGTATCCATGGGCGTAGTTCCCGATTACCTTTTCGATGGCAAAGGCATGCGCGTAGACGGCGTTTCGGAAGGCAAGCCAGCACAGGCTGCGGGCTTGATGAAAGGAGACATCGTGATCCAATTGGGCGATTCCACGATCAACGACATGATGGGCTACATGCGCGCATTGAGCGTATTTAAGAAGGGAGACTCCACCCAAGTCGTCATTGAGCGTGCTGGACAAAAAATCGCTGCCAAAGTGAAATTCTAAAAAAGTTATCCACAGTATTAAGCCGTTGGTCTTTGTAGGTCAACGGCTTTTTCTTTGGGGCCCATCCATCCCTATTCAGGATTGCCTGTCAAAAGGCCCGTTTTTTCCGCTCAACACTTCGCGAAGCAAAGTCTTGATTTTCTTAGATTTAGGGCGCAACTTATGTGTTCAATGTAGCCCAATCAACCTATGAAAAACAGTAGACGATCCTTTTTACAAAAGGTCGGCGTAAGTTCCGCCGCCTTAGCCGCAGCACCATTTGCTGTGAATGCCGGCACAGCTCCAACGCCCACTCAAGAGAATGAGGACGAGCAATACCTCCACATCGGAGATGACATTGCTGTGGCCAGCACCAGTTTTGGAAAGGTGAGAGGCTACCAACTGAATGGAGTCTACACCTTCTTAGGGGTCCCCTATGGAGCAGACACCGGAGGAAAAAACCGATTCATGCCTCCCCAAAAACCGAGTCCTTGGGAAGGAATCAAAGACACCATCTGGTGGGGCAATACCGCTCCTCAAATCATGGACCGCCGCTATGCGAATGCACATGCTTCTTTTGCGGATCACTGGAACTACGATGACGTCTCCGAAGATTGCCTCAAGCTAAACCTTTGGACCAATGGCCTGGCCGATGGCAAAAAACGACCGGTCTTGGTTTGGCTCCATGGAGGGGGATTTACCAATGGAAATGGAATTGAACAGGATGGGTACCACGGAGAAAACTTTGCCAAAAAAGGAGAGGCCGTTTTTGTTTCCATCAACCACCGACTTGGACCGATTGGATTCACAGATCTTTCAGGTGTGGGCGGAGAAAAGTATGCTGCCTCTGGAAATGTCAGCCAACTGGACATCATCGCATCACTGCATTGGGTGCGAGACAATATAGCCAACTTCGGAGGAGATCCTGGTAATGTCACCATCATGGGCCAATCTGGTGGAGGAGCAAAAGTGACTTGCACGATGGCCATGCCGGCCGCAAAAGGGCTCGTGCACAAAGGTGTGGCCCTTAGCGGAAGCATGCTCAAAGCCAACGAACAAGAATACAGCCGAAAGCTGGGGAGCTTTGTCTTAGAGGCTGCGGGTCTCGGTGCAACAGAAGTAGACAAACTTCAAGACATTCCCTGGAGAACCTACATCGATCTAGCAAATAAAGCGCTGGACCGCATGCGCAAGGAAAATCCTCTTCCTGGTTTTCGAGGCGGATTTGGACCCGTCGCTGATGGCGTCCATGTTCCCAAAGGGGAGTTTTTCAGCAGTTCAAACGACCACACCAATGACATTCCACTGATGATCTGTACCACCTTTCACGAGTGGGGAGCGACACGCACCAATGCAGCGCTAGAAGCAGCAGGAGAAGCAGAAATCATCGAAGCCATGAAGTCCAGATTTGCAGATAAAGCTGCCGCCGTTTACCAAGCCTACAAAGCGAATTTTCCAGGCAAAAAGCCAGCAGAAATCATGACCCTTGCCGCTTCCAACAGACAGGGCGCGGTCGCTTGTGGAAACGCGAAAGCCAAGCAGTCTGCACCCGTCTACATGGCTTGGTTTGGTTGGGAGCCCAACTTATACAACGGCCGAATGCGTGCATTTCACTGCATAGATATTTGTTTCTGGTATGACAATACCGACCGCATGTATACCCATACAGGAGGAGGCAAGCGCCCTCGGGCCCTTGCAGCTAAAATGTCGGCTTCCTTGCTCGCGTTTATGAAAACCGGCAATCCAAATGGCGCAGGACTGCCCTCCTGGCCTAAATTCACTGTGGAAAAAGGAGAAACCATGGTACTCAACGATGTTTCAGAAGTTCAAAATGATCCGGATCGTGCAGCTCGGACAGCGCTTCCAACAGCTTAACTGGCAAAAGGCTCCGCATATCTGCGGGGCCTTTTATTGTTTTATCTTAAAATTTATCCTCGCTTTCCCCATTTCCAGCATTTGGTTGTAAATTTCGATTCGCCCACCCCCCCAAATGCAATGACACAATTCAAAAATTATACGGTTCCCTATACCCCTGCAAAAGCATTCTCCAAATCAGTGGCCTATTTTTCGATGGAGTTTGCCATCCACCAGCCCCTAAAAACCTACAGCGGTGGACTTGGATTCCTTTCCGGTTCCCATTTGCGCAGCGCATTCGAGCTAAAGCAAAACTTGATTGGCATCGGCATCCTTTGGAAGTATGGTTATTACGACCAGGTTCGCAACCAAGACCAAACGCTTAAGGCAGAATGGTACGAGAAGAATTACAGTTTTTTGGAAGATACAGGCATCAAGTTTACCGTACTCGTTCACAACCAGCCAGTCTGGGTAAAGGCCTACTACCTGGCTCCAGAAACCTTCCAATCGGCACCCCTTTTTCTGTTGAGCACGGACCTTCCGGAAAACGACTACCTCAGCCAAACCATTACCCATCGCTTATACGACTCGGATACCGCTGCAAAAATTGCACAAATGATGCTTCTGGGCATCGGCGGTGCCACGCTGATCGATATATTGGGTTTCAATCCCGAAGTTTATCACCTCAATGAAGCCCATGGGGTAAGTTGTGCCTTTTACCTGATGAAAAAGTATGGCAAAAAAGAGGAGGTACAAAAACGACTGGTCTTCACAACCCACACCCCTGAGGAAGCCGGAAACGAGAAACACGACTTCTACCTCTGTGAAAAAATGAGCTACTTCTATGGACATTCCCAAGAAGAGGTACGGCAACTTACAGGAATGGAAGGAACTCAGTTCAACCACAGTCTAGCGGCCCTACGCTTTGCTCGCGCGGCCAACGGAGTGAGTAAGCTCCATGGGGAGGTGAGCCGCCAAATGTGGGCAGGGTATGACGAAATCCCAACCATTCAATCCGTCACCAACGCACAAAACTGGAAGTATTGGTCTGACAAACAACTCTACCGCTTCATGGAAGAGGCTGACAACGCTGGCTTTGATGACCGCAAGCGCTACCTCAAAAAGCGAGCTTTTGAGATCGTCGCCGACCAAACCGGTAAAATCTTCGATCCCGATGTACTCACTATTGTTTGGGCGAGAAGATTTGCGGCCTACAAGCGCCCCGATCTCATCACCCGAGATTTGGTGCGATTTGAAGCCTTGGTCAACAATGCACAACTTCCGATACAAATCATCTGGGCAGGAAAGCCCTATCCTATGGACTATGGTGCTATTTCGGTATTCAATTCGTTGGTGCACCTGAGCAAGCGCTTCAAGAATGTGGCGGTATGTGTGGGCTATGAACTGGCACTAAGCAAGCGCCTCAAGCAAGCATCGGACCTCTGGCTCAACAATCCTCGCGTGCCTCGGGAAGCGTCGGGGACCTCAGGAATGACCGCATCCATGAACGGCTCTGTCAACTTCAGTACAGACGATGGCTGGATCTGTGAATTTGCCAAGCATGGAGAAAACAGCTTTATCGTGCCTCAAGCAGACTATCATACGCTATCCATCGAAGATCAGGACGACCATGATTTGGATCACCTTTATGAGATCTTGACCAACGAGATCCTTCCGCTCTACTACAGCAACAAGCGAAAATGGCGGGACATCGTGCAGGCAGGCATGCAGGAGGTACAGGCCAGTTTTGAAAGTAACCGCATGGCACGAGAATACTACGAGTTGATCTACAAGTAATCCTTAAAAAAACAAAAAGCCCCGTAGCATTACGGGGCTTTTGTACCAGGAGCGGGAATCGAACCCGCACGGCCAGATGGCCACAAGATTTTAAGTCTTGCGTGTCTACCTATTCCACCATCCCGGCTTCCTCTACCGATGTAGAGTTTTCAGTCAAGTTGCCCTGATCTGAAATGAAAAAGCCCTTTTTCAAGGGCTTTTGAGCGGGAGACGAGATTCGAACTCGCGACCCCGACCTTGGCAAGGTCGTGCTCTACCAGCTGAGCTACTCTCGCATTGTGGATGCAAATGTAATCCCTCTTCATATTTTTACAAGGCAATTCCCAAGATTTTTTTCGTCACCCTCCAATTTCTTCCCTCTTTTTCTTGAAAAAACGCAGATTCTCCCCTGCAATTTTAGAAGGCTACCCCCTGCCTATTCCATTTTCTTTTTCAATTCATGCAATTTCAGCAAGGCTTCAATTGGGGATATGGTGTTGATATCCAGCTCATCCAATAATTTTTTGGCTTCTGCCAGTTTGGGATCCATCTCAAATAACTGCAGTTGGAAATTCGATTTGGGAACAGTCGACAGCTTTGCATTTTTTTCCTTCGTGGATTTATCTTTCTCTAGATGCGACATGATTTCTGAGGCACGAAGCACGATGGGATTGGGCATGCCCGCCATCTGCGCCACATGGATTCCAAAGCTGTGCTCACTTCCCCCTTCCTTGAGTGTACGCATAAAGATGACCTTGTTGCCCACCTCCTTAACGGATACATTGAAGTTTTTGATGCGCGGAAAGTCCGCTGCCAGCTGGTTCAACTCATGGTAATGCGTGGCAAATAGGGTTTTTGCCTTGCTATTCGGGTGCTGATGGAGGTACTCGACAATGGACCAGGCAATCGAGATGCCGTCGTAGGTAGAGGTTCCTCTCCCGATTTCATCCATCAATACCAGGCTTCGGTTCGAAAGGTTGTTGAGAATACTGGCCGTTTCGGTCATCTCCACCATAAAGGTTGACTCCCCTTTGGACAGGTTATCCGAAGCGCCTACTCGTGTAAAGACCTTGTCGATAATCCCCACCCGAGCATAGCTTGCAGGCACAAAACTTCCCATCTGCGCCATCAACACGATCAAAGCCGTCTGTCGTAGCAAGGCCGATTTACCAGCCATGTTGGGCCCGGTAATGATCAATATTTGCTGGCTATCGTGATCTAGGTAGATGTCATTCGGAACGTAGCTTTCCCCGACTGGCAACTGCTTTTCAATCACAGGGTGCCTTCCTTCCTTGATTTCAAGGGTTTCCGTGTTGGAAATCTTAGGACGACAATAGCCATTACTGCTGGCTACCTTGGCAAAGGACAACAAGGCGTCCAACATTCCCAGCACCTTTGCATTTTGTTGGATGGGCACCACATAGGCCACCGCTTCCAATACTAGTTCTTGAAAATATTTTTGCTCCAGCGCAATCATTCGCTCCTCAGCATGAAGGATTTTCTCCTCATACTCCTTCAACTCGGGGGTAATGTAACGCTCGGCATTCACCAAGGTTTGCTTGCGAATCCAGCTTTCCGGAACCTTGTCCTTATGCACATGGGTTACTTCCAAATAGTAGCCAAAGACCTTATTGTAGGAGATCTTCAAGGAAGAAATGCCGGTTAGTTGGATTTCCCGCTGCTGAATCTGTAGCAAATAATCCTTGCCTGTATTCGCAAGTCCACGGTATTCATCCAGGCTTGGGTCTACTCCGTCCTTAATCACTCCCCCCTGATGCAACAGCATCGGCGCGGACTCTTGGAGTTCTTTTTCGATTTTTTCTACCAACAGTTCGCAAGGGTGCAACTGTTCGGATAAGCGTTTGAGCGTAGGATTGGACTGGGATTTGAGTAGGGCTTTAATGGGTACGACCACATGAAGGGCGCGCTTAATCTGATTGATCTCACGAGGATTGGCCCGCCCTACAACCACCTTGGAAATCAAGCGTTCCAAGTCTCCAGTTTGCTTCAACTGCCCCAACATTTCCTCAATCAGAGAGGGGTTTTGGTAGAAAAAGTCAACAATATTCAAGCGTTCCTCAATGGCCTGCTTCTCCTTTAGTGGGAGTACCATCCACTTTTT
>JBEDEY010000163.1:0-7226 GCA_041175425.1 Bacteroidota bacterium
TCATAAAGGAGGCATTAAAAAAAAATAAGGTGGGGAGATAGTCCAATTGAGTATCCTCTGAAACTAACCAAACCCCACCTGTTTTTCCATAAGCCTGTCCTGCGTGATGTACTACCACCAAACACGTTAAGAACACCTTGATCAAGTCTATGTAAACTATTCTTTCCCTTGAGGCATTCATAAACTCTTATTCAATCATTTTATTAAATTAAGAAGCACCAATGGCGTTCCTAATTCTTTCTCAATCATACTGGTGATTCAAAGCATTTAATTAAAAATACCTCCATCAGTACATATTGGACTAATTTTAGTCTGCTTTCTCTTTTTTCGTTACCGAAAGCGTCAGCTCTGTAGCTTCATCGGCATAATCGGCCGTGATCACATCACCCTCAGACAAATCACCCTTCAAAATCTCTTCCGCAATGGCATCTTCCAAGTACTTTTGGATCGCGCGATTCAAAGGTCTAGCCCCGTATTGCTGGTCGTACCCTTTGTTGGCCAAGAAGTCTTTTGCCTTCTCCGTAAGTTCGATTTTGTATCCCAAATCTGTGATTCGGTGAAACAACTTGCCCAAGCTGATGTCGATGATCTTGAAGATATCTTCCTTGCTCAAGGAGTTGAATACGACCACATCGTCCAAACGGTTTAAAAATTCCGGACTGAAAGCCTTTTTCAAAGCAGACTGAATGGTAGACTTCATGATCTCGTCCATATTGTCCGCCTTGGCACGATTGGCAAAGCCAATGCCCGCACCAAAGTCCTTCAAGTCACGAACCCCAATGTTGGAAGTCATGATGATGATCGTATTTCTAAAATCAACTCTTCGTCCGAGTCCATCAGTCAAGATACCATCGTCCAACACCTGAAGTAGGATATTGAATACGTCTGGATGCGCTTTTTCAATCTCATCCAAAAGCACCACAGAATACGGCTTGCGACGCACCTTTTCGGTAAGCTGTCCACCCTCTTCATAGCCCACATAGCCTGGAGGTGCTCCCACCAATCGGGATACGGAGAACTTCTCCATGTATTCCGACATGTCAATGCGAATCAAAGAATCTTCCTTGTCAAAAAGGTAGGTAGCTAAGGTCTTGGCCAATTCGGTCTTTCCAACTCCAGTAGGTCCGAGGAAAATAAAGGAACCAATTGGCTTCTTCGGATCTTTCAAACCTACGCGTGTACGCTGAATGGCTTTGGTCAATTTCTTGATGGCCTCTTCCTGTCCAATCACTCTTCCTTTGAGCTCTTCGCCCATATTGAGCAATTTATTGCCCTCTTTCTGAGCAACCCGCTTGGCAGGAATGCCAGTCATCATCGCAATCACTTCCGCTACATGGTCTTCATCCACGGTAAAGCGCTTGGTCTTGCTCTCCTCTTCCCACTTCACTTTGGCTTCATCCAGCTGCTCCAAGAGTTTCTTTTCCTTGTCACGAAGCTGCGCAGCTTCCTCATACTTTTGAGATTTAACCACACGGTTTTTCTCCGCCTTGATATTTTCTACTTCTGATTCCAAACGCAAAATATCCTCAGGAACATTAATGTTTTGGATGTGTACCCGAGCACCAGCTTCATCCAAAATATCGATGGCCTTGTCCGGAAGGAAGCGATCGGAAATGTAACGATCCGAAAGCTTGACGCATCCTTCAATCGCAGCATCGGTATAGATGACGTTGTGGTGATCTTCGTACTTGTCTTTAATATTGTTCAAGATTTGGATCGTCTCCTCTGGGGAGGTGGCATCCACCATCACCATTTGGAAACGACGTGCCAAGGCACCATCCTTCTCAATGTATTGTCTGTATTCGTCCAAGGTCGTAGCGCCGATGCATTGGATTTCTCCTCTTGCCAAGGCAGGTTTAAACATGTTGGACGCATCCAAAGATCCCGACGCACCGCCCGCACCAACGATGGTGTGGAGCTCGTCAATGAATAGGATGACATTGGGAGACTTTTCCAGTTCGTTCATGACCGCCTTCATGCGCTCTTCAAACTGACCTCTGTACTTCGTACCAGCCACTAGAGATGCAAGATCCAAAGTCACCACCCGCTTGTTGAATAGGATTCGGGAAACCTTCTTTTGTACAATTCGCAAAGCCAAACCCTCGGCGATGGCTGTTTTTCCCACCCCAGGTTCACCAATCAAAATCGGATTATTTTTCTTTCTACGCGAAAGGATTTGCGCTACGCGCTCAATCTCTTTTTCTCTACCAATGATGGGATCGAGCTTGTCGTCTTCCGCCATCTTGGTGAGGTCGCGACCAAAGTTGTCTAAGACTGGGGTGCGTGATTTTTCAGCACCAGGCTTGTTGGAACCGCTTCCAGAAGAAGAGGAAGAACCAAATAGCTTGGATCCATCTTCATCCCCATCTTCGGCTTCCGCTCGTGCTTTGGGAGAGGAACTGCCTTCCGACTGCATTTCAAGCATTTCCTTGATGCTGTCGTAGTTGACCTCAAACTTGTTTAATATTTGAGTGGCAATGTTATCCTCATCACGGAGAATAGAAAGCAGCAAGTGCTCGGTGCCAATCAGTTGACTCTTGAATATTTTTGCTTCCAAATAAGTGATTTTCAACACTTTTTCAGACTGCCGCGTCAATGGAATATTGGCCATATTTTTCACATTGTGATTGGCTGTACCTTTTACCGCCCGCTCAATGGCAGTTCGTAATTCATCCAAGGGTATCCCTAGTTTCTTCAATATGGAAACGGCTACCCCTTCTCCCTCTCGGATCATCCCCAATAAGAGGTGCTCTGTGCCAATGTAATCGTGTCCCAGACGAAGGGCTTCTTCGCGGCTGAGAGAGATTACCTCCTTGACTCTGTTCGAAAATTTTGCTTCCATTTAACCCTTTTCTGATTGTAAGATGAATGTTGAATCTATGATACCAATTTTGTTTTAAAAACACAATCGGTTCACTTATTGTTCGTGTTTTTTTTGAGATTTAGCTAGCAAACTGTCTGCATCTCCCCCCGAACAAAATAATAAGTCGAGTATGGAAAGGTTAGAGACAAAGTTTGGGCCAAAAATTTGACCATACCGCGCCTCTTGGTAAAAGGGACGGTCCAAATAGCTACCAGAAGGCACAATTTGCCCCCTAAAATCAATTACATCTGCTGGAAGCTCCTCATTGTCAACCAAGGTTAGTTTGACAGACCAGCGGAGCAGCTTCAGACAGATTGTCAGCAAATTCAAATTCAAGTCCCAAAGCTGCGTATCTCCGCGCTTGAAAGCATCTTCGAAGTAAGGAAAAAAGTATTCGAAAAACGGAGCTTTTCCATAACCGCTTTGAATTCCTCGCAAATGGTTGTTTACCCATTTTTGATCGGTGTCAATGGGGACATCGCATAAGGAGATTCGTGGCCGCCTTCCTTGAATGGGTACACTCAAGGTATGTACCTTATTGGCTAGCAAAATGGAGGTTCGGTTGAAGTAGGACTGTCGTTCGTAGCGGTCCCCAGGAAATAGAAACAGCTCATCCACTCCTCTCAGCACCGTAAAGTACTCCAGGCAAGGAAGGTAGTGAAGGTCTAGAGCAATGCGTTTCACGGGAATGGATCAGAAGTTTTATTGCTAACGGTCCACAGACCACAGACCACAGCCGATTGAATTAGGGATGAAATAGGTGTTGACAACATCTATTTTTAGTGCTATCCAAGGAAAATAAGGTTTGAGGTTCACTTAAGTGAGCTGTGGACCGTGGTCTGTCAACTGTTGACGGATTGTCAACCGTTGACTTACCTTTTCCCCATTCCAGGAGGCATCATTCGACCCATGGCTGCCTTGGCACCTCCCATTTTATTCATTTGCTTCATCATCTTGCGCATGTCCTCAAACTGCTTCATCAAGTTGTTGACTTCGGTGATGTTTCTACCCGAGCCATCTGCAAGTCGCTTTCTTCGTCTGCCATCGATGATATCGGGGTTTTGACGCTCCTTGGGAGTCATGCTTCGAATGATCGCTTCTACAGGTTTAAAGGAGTCGTCATCGATATCCAGTCCCTTCAAGGCTTTACCCATTCCAGGAATCATGCCCATCAAGTCCTTGATATTTCCCATCTTCTTTACCTGCTCGAGCTGAGAAAGAAAATCGTCAAAGTTGAAATTGTTCTGGCGCATTTTCGCGTTCAGGCGCTTGGCCTCGTCCTCATCAAAGGACTGCTGTGCACGCTCCACCAAGGAGATCACATCCCCCATGCCCAAAATCCGCTGGGCCATACGGTCTGGATGGAATACATCCAAATTCTCCATCTTTTCTCCAGTGGAGATAAACTTGATGGGCTTATTTACCACGTGGCGGATGGAAATGGCAGCACCCCCTCGGGTATCGCCATCCAATTTGGTGAGGACTACGCCATCAAAATCGAGACGATCGTCAAAGGTCTTCGCAGTATTCACTGCATCTTGACCTGTCATGGAATCCACCACAAAAAGTGTTTCAGATGGATTGAGTGCTTTTTTAAGCTCCTCAATCTCCTGCATCATCGCATCATCTACTGCCAAACGACCTGCAGTATCGACTACTACGGTCTTTTTGCCTGATTTTTTGGCATAAGCAATGGCATTATTGGCAATCTGTAAGGCATTTTTATTTTCTGGTTCGGCATACACCTCTACCCCAATTTGCTCACCCAAAACCTTGAGCTGGTCAATCGCAGCAGGTCTGTAAATATCACAAGCTACAAGCAACACTTGACGTCCTTGGCGCTTCAGCAAACTTCCAAGCTTTCCCGTAAAAGTAGTTTTACCCGATCCCTGAAGACCTGCAATCAAAATTACGGATGGATCTCCACTGAGCTTGATGTCCACCTTGGTGTTTCCCATCAATTTGGTCAACTCCTCTTGGGTGATTTTGATCAATAGCTGACCTGGAGAAACCGAGATCAACACATCGCGACCCATGGCTTCGTCCTTGATTTTATCAGTGACTTCCTTGGCTACTTTGTAGTTCACATCGGCATCAATCAAAGCTCTTCGAATCTCCTTTACGGTAGATGCGACATTGATTTCAGTGATTTTTCCGGTACCCTTCAGTGTCTTGAACGCCCGGTCAAGCTTCAAACTTAAATTATCAAACATGCTGCTATACTGCTATTTCATGCAAAAGTAATGAATTTGAAGGTTTGCACGACAATACTAACCGGGATTTAAGTGATCCCGGCAGTTAGATTGTGGCCCATCCCCATTTTCTTTCTCCTACCCCCACAAAAAGGAAGCAACACCCGGCATGGCCTTTCCCTCGAATTCCTTAATTTGCGGTTCAAATCGCTGAACTCCTGCATGAAGATTCAATTTCAAAAAGACATCCTTCCCCATCTCCTCGGCATCGCCTTCTTTTACCTGCTCGTGGTGGGGTATTTTTCTCCCCTTGTTTTTGATGGACAGATCATTTTTCAAGGTGACATCCTGCAGTGGGAAGGATCCGCCAAAGAGGTGCTCGACTACCGTGCTGCTACGGGGGAACAAGCGCTCTGGACCAACCGCATGTTTGGTGGGATGCCCACCTACTTCATCAGCCTGGAGTTTGCAGGAGACATCACCAACCTAGCTATCTCCATCCTCACTTTAGGTCTACCTCACCCCATCAATGGCCTGTTTTTTGGAATGCTTGCCATGTACCTCTTGCTGCTTAGCTATGGGGTGCGCCCGGTTTTTGGTGTAGCCGGTGCCATTGCATTTTCATTCAACACCTACAACCTCCTCTCTTTGGAGGCAGGGCACAACGCCAAAATATGGGCGGTATGCCTCATTCCATTGATTCTCGCAGGTATTCACCTGGCCTTTGATCGCAAACGACTCCTCGGAGCAGCCCTTCTTGGACTTGGACTGCTGCTGCAACTCAAGTTTAACCACCTACAAATCACCTACTACACCCTGCTTATCGCGATTGTCTACGTGATCACCCGACTTGCTTTTGATTGGAAAAAAGAAGGACTTGCTAGCCTATCCAAAACCATCGCCCTGTTGACTTTGGGTGCGGTACTTGGTGTAGGTGGAAATTTGGGAAGAATCGCTACAGCCTTGGATTACAGCCCCTACTCCACGAGAGGCAAGGCCACTATCGAAACTGCTGGTGCAGGACTGGATAAGGATTATGCCTTTGGCTGGTCCAATGGCATCCTGGAGAGCATGACCCTCCTTGTACCTGACTTTTATGGAGGCGGTAGCACAACCCCACTTCCCAAAGACTCTGCTTCCGAAAAAGCCCTTCGAAATCAAGGCCTCGAACCGGGACAAGTCAATGACTTCGTCAAAGGAGCGCCTACCTACTGGGGGGATCAGCCCTTCACGGGTGGCCCTATTTACGGCAGTGTAATCCTGGTATTTTTGGCAATCCTGGGCATCTGGGTAGCGCCACGTGCAAGTTTGATCACCTTTGGATCCATCATCATCCTCTCCTTGATGCTCAGCTGGGGTAAAAATTTGGCTTGGTTCAACTACACCCTGTTTGACATCCTGCCTGGCTACAACAAGTTCCGGGCTGTATCCATGGCCTTGGGAATGACGCTTTTTGCGATTCCTATTCTTGGGATGATTGCTTTGGAAAAGTTGACCCAGTCCAAATCCCTGAAGCCCCTGCTCATCTCCGGAGGTATTGTTGGAGGAATTACCTTGCTACTGGCTGTCATGGGTGGCGCTTTCTTCCGTTTTGAAGGAGCGGCAGATGCTAATCTCCCAGACTGGCTCGTCACTGCGCTACAAACAGACCGCAAGGCCCTACTCTCCTCCTCGGCTTGGAAGAGCTTTATCTTTGTAGCACTGGCTATGGGCCTGATTTATTTCTACCTCAAAAGCAAAATCTCCGACCTTGTACTGGGCCTCGGATTAATCACCTTGATTACACTCGATGTATGGACCATCAACCGTCGCTACTTTAATGACGATTCCTTTAAAGGAAATCCATCCCGAGAGTTTTTTGCAGAAACGCCTGCAGAAAAATCAATCGCAGCCGACAAGGGCTACTTCCGTGTATTACCACTCACGGAGGGCCTTACCCAGGGTGCGCGTACCAGCTACCGATTCAATAGCCTAGGTGGCTACCACGGAGCCAAACTTCGCCGCTACCAAGATTTGGTGGATTATCAAATGGAGTTTGAGCTACAAGAATTTATCAAAAAAGCACAAGAGGGCAACTTTGACTGGGCAAGTATTGGCACTATAAACATGCTCAATACCAAATACCTCATCGCTGGAGCAGATACCAATGCAGTATTTGAAAACCCTGAAGC
>JBEDEY010000164.1:0-4064 GCA_041175425.1 Bacteroidota bacterium
CCTTAGTTCCTGCTCTGGAACAAAAAACTAAAGAAATTCAATCCCTTGAAAAGGAGATTGAAAGCCTGGAAACAAAAAAAGCCGGCCTCCCAAATTCAGACCCCAGACTACTCGTAGATCTGAAAACTAGCTTGAATCAACTTCAAGAAATCCAGAAACGAAGAGGGGAATTAGAACAATCCCTACAAGAGGCGGCAGCCTTCTTGACGAATAGCGCTACACAACTAATTGCATACACCAGTCGACTACCTAAGGGGATTAAAAGCCTAGCCGAATGGCTGGAGTCCCAAAAATCAGAAGTCAAAAAACTCGAAGCACTTCGAGAAAGCTTGATCAGAACCCAAGGATTAGCTACGCATGCACACCTACTGGAAAATGGAATGCCTTGTCCCTTGTGTGGAGCGAGTGAACACCCAAATCCACTCCAATCGGGAGAGGCGGCATCAGCACTGCTTCAGGCAGAAACCGACTTGAAGCAAGCAAATCATATTCTAGAAGAAATTCGAGACCTACTTCAGAAACAAAACCTGGAAGAGGTTCAGCAAAGTAATCTTCAGAAAAATCTAGCTCAAAAAGAACAAGAAAAAGTAGTCCTTCAAACCCAAGAACAGGAGATTTGGTCACGCCTAAAGCCTGTTGGAATAGACAGCATTGAGCTGCTCCAGAAGCAAATTACCGAACTTGAACAGGCGTATCAGGCCACGGAAAGTATACAGCAACAGCTCAATACACTTCGGAAGAAGTATACCGAACTTCGCGGCGGTCTAGAAGAGGCTACCCAAAAATTACAGGAAGCTAAACTCAACAACCAAGATTTTCTATCGCGAATCAAAGGTAAAGAACAAGAAATCAAGGATCTGGAATTCTGCCTCCCCTATTTTGAAAAGGAATCCACCACCACTTTGGAGAAAATTGCCAGAGTGGAAGAAGATATCGAAGCAGCAGCTACTTCTTTAGTTGGGGTACAAAAGCACCTAAAAGACCGGCAAATCGATCAATCCAAAAACTTAGCCGACCTTCAAAACTTTCAGACCTTGGTCCATACCACTCAAGATCGGCTTGCAGGAAGCAGAGAAGAATTTGCTCAAATGATGGCTACCCATGGTTTTCAAGAAAAAGAAGAACTAATTCGCCTTTTCCAACAGGACTTGGATGCTGAAAAAATGGATGCAGAGCTACGTGGCTATGATCAAGAGGTGGCTACTACCCAGGTTCGCATCGAGGCACTTCAGACCGAAGAGGGATTGATAGACTATTCCGAAGAAAGATTCCAAACCCTTCAGGAAGAAGTGGCTGCTGCCAAAGATCGAGAAAAAGGATTGCAGACCCAGGTTACCTTGTTGAACCAAGAACTACAGGAAATTTCTCGCAAACTTCAGGAGAAGCAGGTGCTATCAGATGCCTTTGAAAAACTGGATATCCGCGAAACCAATCTGAAGGAGTTGGAGCGGCTTTTCTCAGGTAAGGGATTTGTCAGATACGTGAGTTCCATTTACCTGCGGGAACTCTGCAATACAGCCAATAAGCGATTCAGAGTGCTGACCAAAAATAGCCTGAGCCTGGAGATAGACGATAGCAATACCTTCTGGGTGACGGATTACCTGAATGGAGGAAAAAAACGTTTGCTCAAAACACTTTCAGGAGGGCAAACTTTCCAGGCTTCCCTCTGCCTTGCACTTGCCTTGGCTGAAAAAGTAAAAGCACTCAACCAGGCAGATCAGAGTTTCTTCTTTCTGGATGAGGGATTTGGAGCACTCGACAAAAATTCACTCCGAGTAGTTTTTGAAACCCTCAAAGCCTTGCGCCATGAAAACCGGGTAGTAGGCATCATTAGCCACGTGGAAGAATTGCAGCAAGAGGTGGGCGTCTATGCACAAATAGAACTTGATGCCGAACAGGGCTCCAGTATCAGCTATTCCTTTTAACTAGAATGTATTTTAAACTTTTAGAATAGGTGCCAAGGATGGAAACAAAAAAACCCCAGCCATAGCCAGGGATTTTTGAACTAAGAAACCTTACAAAAAATCGTTTGATTCACCTTGGCCAACTCTTCTGGACGTATGGTATGCATGTCATCTTCAAAGAAGGTGAGACTAACTGCTGCACCCATTCGCTGAAGAAGCTGAGCCGAATCATTCATTCGTTTTGCAGGTACGTGCATGTCTTGTGCACTACCGCTGATTTGAATGGGGGTACCTTGAAAATCCCCCGAATATTTTTCTTCCTGCAACTTTTCCCCGATCAAGCCTCCCGTAAATGCCACTACACCACCCAATTTTTGTGCCTGTAGTGCAGCGAATTCTAAGGAAAGACAGGCGCCTTGAGAAAAACCAAGGAGGTAAATCTGCTCCGGCTTTATCCCTTCTTTGACTAGAAATTCAAAAAGAACAGAAACTTGTTGTATAGACGAATTCAAGGAAGAAAGGTTGCCTTGATCACTCGCCATAAAACCGAAAGGGTACCAGGTGCGCTGTGGGGCCTGAGGGGCAAAAAGCGCAAAATCATCTAGATTTAGGTGAGGCGCTAAGGATAGAATACTTTCTGCTGTTGCTCCTCTCCCATGAAGAAGGATTAGTACTTTCTTTGCTTGAGTCAGTGGAAGTCCAACTTGAATCCAATTAGACATAGTTTTCAGGAGTAAAGGTGACCGGTTTCAATGCCGCTTCAATTTGTTTACGCTTTCCTTCTACCCAATCTGGCAATTTCAGCGCTTCCCCTAACTGCGCTTCGTCTTCGTCAATTGCGAATCCTGGAACATCCGTAGCAATTTCAAACAAGACCCCTCCAGGTTCTCTAAAATAAATGGACAGGAAGTAATTTCGGTCACGAACCTCAGTTACTCCATAACCCTGTTTGATTAGGCGCTGCTGCATTTCCAACTGGGTGTCAGTTGTGGCGGTACGAAATGCCAAATGGTGCACTGTACCTGCACTTTGTACGCCTCGCTGTCCATTGGGATCAACCAAAATATCTACCCACTCTCCGGGTTTTCCGTCTAGTCCATAGCGGAAGCGATTACCTTCTTGACCGTGCAGGCGGTAATTCATGCTCTCGAGTAGCAAGCGTTCGGTCAACTCCTTGCTTCGGAGGGCCAAAGTGGCTCCGAAAAATCCCTTGATGGAATGCTCAATTGGAATCCCTCCATAGGTCCATCCTTCTCTTGGATCGGCTGCATTGGCGACAAGCTCTATGCCCATGCCATCCTGGTCTTCGAATCGGAGGATAGATTGCCCAAAGCGAGTCAGGCGATCCGATACGGGGATTCCAAATCTTTTGAGTCGGTCTTCCCAAAAATCAAGGCTAGTGATCGCAATGGAGAAGGCCGTGTAGGTCAACTCGCCAACCCCCTTTTTTCCTCTTCGTGCCCCTATAAATGGGAAAGTGGTAAAAACTGTTCCGGGACGTCCAAGCGCATCACCGAAATAGAAGTGATACACATCAGGAGCATCAAAATTGATGGTCTTCTTTACCAAACGAAGTCCCAGTATGCCCGAATAAAAATTTAGGTTATGCTGTGGGTCCCCAGAGATGGCAGTAATGTGGTGAATTCCTAAGATTAAGGGTTGCATGGAGATAGCGATAAAGAAAGGAGCCTCAAGATGAGGCTCCCTTTGGAGTTGATTTAGGTACTGGTACTGACTTGACTTATTGCTTTACCAGTTGCACGCTTAGCTGCAAGCGAACTTGGTCACTGACTACCACAGAACCAGCTTCAGTAATGGCAGACCAGGTCAATCCGAAGTCTTTGCGGTTCAGTTTGCCTTCAATCTCAAAACCAGCTTTGGTTTGTCCGTAAGGATCAGCAACAGTCCCGCCATAGATTACATCCAAAGTCACCTGCTGGGTAATTCCCTTTAGGGTGAGATCACCTTGGAGTTGGTATTCTCCACCATGATTGACGAGTTTACCTGCAAAAGCGATGGAAGGGAAGCTAGCAGTATCAAAAAAGTCAGCTGATTTCAAGTGCTGATCGCGATCGGATTGATTCGTATCGATGCTATTAACATCCAAAGAGAAGGTAACGGAAGCTCCATTAAAATCTTCAGAAGCTGATTCTGCTGTTC
>JBEDEY010000165.1:0-12164 GCA_041175425.1 Bacteroidota bacterium
TAAAAAGTGGAGCCTACCTTGGTGGGAGAAGCAAGCTTCTACATCGGTTAGAAACATCTTCCCTATCCCTCAAAACCAGCTAAATGCAAACCCTGCATTGAAGCAGAACCCAGGTTATTAATATTTCCTGAATTAAATTTTAAAGGAAGTGTACGCAAGTACACTTCCTTTTTTTTACACTTGTCTTGTGAAAAAACAGTACCTCTTTCTCTTTCTTTTTTATCTCCTTTTCTCCTGCAAGGAGGAGGGCTCCGACACCTTATTTACCCTTCTTTCGGAAAGTGAAACCGGAATTTCCTTCCGAAACGAGTTGTCCTACAACGAAAAAATCAATCCCTATACTTTTCGGAATTTTTACAATGGCGCAGGAGTAGCCGTTGGCGATATCAACGAAGATGGCTTACCCGATATCTTTTTGGCAAGCAACCAACAATCAAACCGCCTTTACCTCAATACGGGCAAACTAAATTTCAAAGACATTACGGAAACAGCTGGGCTAAACTCCAGCGGTTCCTGGTCCACAGGTGTCAGCATGGCTGATGTCAATGGAGATGGACTACTCGATATCTATGTGTGCAAATCCGGCCCCATGCAAGGGGAACGCAGACACAACGAACTTTTCATCAACAATGGCGATCTGACCTTTACCGAGCAAGCGAAGGATTATGGCCTTGCGGAAGTAGGACTGAGTCAACACGCCGTGTTTTTTGACTACGACAAGGATGGGGACTTAGACATGTACTTGCTCAGCAACTCCGGTCGTTCCGTAGGCCTCAATGACCTTCGACTTGGTCAGCGAGAACTTAGAGACCCGGATGGAGGCAATAAATTATTCAGAAACGAAGGGACACGATTTACTGATGTATCTGCTGAAGCGGGAATCTATGGCAGTGCCATTGGCTACGGACTTGGGGTGACAGTCGCTGATCTCAATCTAGACGGCTGGCCTGATCTCTACGTGTCCAATGACTTTTTTGAACGCGACTACCTCTACCTCAATCAAAAAAACGGAACCTTCTCCGAAGTCCTTCCTCAGACCATGCCTGAAATCAGCATGGGTTCCATGGGGGCAGACATTGCGGACCTAGACAATGACCTTCTGCCAGATCTAGTCATTACAGAAATGCTCCCCCAAGACCTCACTCGCGTCAAATCCAAAACTCCCTTTGAAGAGTGGGACAAGTTTCAAGCCAATCAAAAAGGTGGATACCACCGGCAGTTTACCCGAAACACCTTACAAAGACATCTTGGAATCCAGCCCCAGGATAGCACTCCTATTTTTGCAGAGGTCAGCCGCTACGCAGGCATTGAAGCCACAGACTGGAGCTGGGGAGCCTTGATCTTCGATGCAGACTTGGATGGCAAGAAAGACATCTTCATCGCCAATGGCATCGTCAAAGACCTAACAGATTTTGATTTCGTGGATTTTTATGCCAACAACCAAGGCAACATCTCTAGTTACCGCAAGGATTCCGTGCTTGTCACCAAAATGATTGATGCATTCCCTTCAGTACCCCAACAAAATTTCTTTTTCAAGAACAATGGAGCGATGCAGTTTGACAACCAAGCCGCATCCAATGGAATGGAACAACTCACCTTCAGTACAGGTTCCGCCTACGCAGACCTCGACAACGACGGTGACCTGGACTTGGTGGTCAATAACCTGAACGAGCGCGCCTTTCTCTACCGCAACAACATTAAATCCGAAACTTCAGGCAACTACCTAAGCCTAAACCTAGGAATGGCCTTTGGAACTAAAGTAACCCTATTTACCGGCAAGGAAGCACAAGTGCAGGAATACCAACCTGTCAAAGGATACATGTCTTCGGTTGATCCACGACTACACTTCGGGTTGGGCACCCACACCAAAATTGATTCCCTCCACATTCTTTGGCCTTCGGGCAAGCAGAGTAGCTTAAAAAACCTCTCTTCCAACCAAGTTCTTACTCCTAAAGAAACGGAAGTCACACGTACGATTTATTCGGCTCCTATCCCTACCTCCTATTTTACAAATTCCGCTACGATTGACCTTCCTTTCCATCATCGAGAAAGCGATTTTGTGGATTTTGACCGGGATAGACTTCGATTTTGGTCCATCAGCAACGAAGGACCTCGTGCCGCGCAAGCTGATGTCAATGGAGATGGCTATGTAGACCTATTTGTTCCAGCCGCCAAGGGACAGTCTTCTCAGCTCTTATTGCAAAGTAGTTCCGGTGCTTGGAAAGCATCCCAGACGACGCTTTTTGATCAGGATAGCCTTGCTGAAGATGTGGTGAGCCACTTTTTTGACGCCAATGGAGACGGTGCTGTTGACTTGCTCGTGGGTAGTGGCGGGATCGAATTTTCAGACTACGCGCCCAACTACCAAGACCGGCTCTACCTCAACGATGGAAAGGGGAAATTTGCCCGCTCTGCACAGCAGTTTTCTCCAACCCCTAGCTCCTTTCTGCTCAGTTGGGATGCAGATACAGATGGCGATCTTGACCTGATTATCGGACAGCGTGCAGTTCCATTTGGCTATGGAATTCCTGTAGGTGTACAATTTTGGCAAAATGACGGCAAAGGAAATTTCACGGATCAAAGCGCTACCTGGGGCAAAGACCTCGCGGCACTAGGCATGCTTACAGATGGTGCCTTGGCCGACCTAGATGGAAATAACAAACCCGAGCTGGTCCTTGCTGGGGAATGGATGCCCATTCGCATTTTTACTTGGAATAGCGGATCTTGGACTGAAACCACTACCCAATTTGGCTTGGAAAATACCAGTGGCTTTTGGAAGCGTATCTACCTAGGCGATATCAATGGCGATGGAAAGACTGACCTCCTCGCAGGAAATGCAGGCACCAACTCACGGTTGCGCAGCAGTAGCACGAAGCAGCTTCGATTGGCCATCAATGATTTTGATCAAAACGGGGCTATCGAGCAAATCCTTCACCAGTATGAAAACGGAAAAAGTACTCCCTGGGTACTCAAAAATACGCTCGTCAAGCAAATCCCTTCCCTGAAGAAACAAGTGCTTACTTATGCTGCGTACAAAGACAAAACTTTGGAAGAACTCTTTCCTGAATCCGTATGGGCAAAATCACTAATTTTGCAGGTAGATCGAATGGAAACTACCCTTTGGATCAACCAAGGAAACGGAAAAATGGGGATAGAAGCGCTACCCGCGGAAGTTCAGTACGCTCCTGTTCATGCTATTGCTGTTCTTCCTAGACCTGGAAAATCCGCTCTAATTCTTCTTGGAGGAAATGAAAGTCGGATCAAGCCTGAACTAGGCACCCAATTGGGAAGTTATGCCTGGGTATTGGAAAAAGATGCCAGCAACAGATGGAAAGCATTAAAACCCCAAGAAAGCGGCATCTTTGTACCCGGAGAAATTCGAGATTTTCAATGGATTCAATCCAACAAACAAACGCATTTATACGTACTTCGAAACCATGACAAACCGTTGGTATTTACTCTTCGCTAGTTTTTCCATTTTATTTATTTCTGCTTGTGGCTCGGAATACCAGCGTCTCGAAAAGCGCGAATTGGCTTCAGGTAAAGTAGTGAATGAGTTATTCTTCGGTATAGAACTGGGGATGACTCAAAAACAATTTTTCGAAGCCTGCTGGAACCTCAATAAAGAAGGAGTGCTTACCAATGGCCCCTCCGAGCTATCCGTCGAACACAGCCTGGTATTCCCTTCTGGTAACTCAGGAAAGATGCGCTTTTACCCTGAATTGGATGAGGAAGGAAAAATCTACCTGATGCCCATCGAATTCAGCTACGACGGCTGGTCGCCTTGGAATAAAGATCTCGCTGTAGAATTTTTGCGTACCGATGTAGTACAGCTATTTGAAAAATGGTATGGCGAAGGATTTATCGAGGTGACAAATGAGGACAAATCCCAAATTGCCTTTGTGAAGATGGATGGCAATAGACGCATTCGTGTCTTCAAAAAAACTCTTTCTTCCGTACGTGCAGAGATCTCCGATCTTCCTATCCAAAAAAAGCTTAGCCAAAAACCCGAATGAAAAAGCTCCTTGGCGGCTTCCTTTTCCTTGCCTTCCTAGGCTCAGCCTGTAGCACCGAAGAGAAAGCTCCTCCCTTGTTCGAAGAAATCCTTCCCGGAGCATCTGGGGTGGACTTTAAAAACGACCTTAGCTTTGACGAGAAGTTTAATGTCTTTACCTACCGTAATTTTTACAACGGAGGTGGAGTGGCCATTGGCGATGTAAACAACGATGGGCTTGCAGATCTGTATTTTACCGCCAACCTGGGTCCAAATAAATTGTATCTCAACAAAGGAGATTTCAAGTTTGAAGACGTCACTGCGACGGCTGGGGTAGCTGGCACGCGTGCTTGGAGCACAGGGGTAGCCATGGCTGATGTGAATGGGGATGGCTGGCTAGACATTTATGTGTGCAATTCAGGGGATGTGGAAGGAGACAACAAGCAAAATGAATTGTTTGTCAACCAAGGCAATGGAACCTTCAAGGAAATGGCGGAAGCCTATGGATTGGCTGACCAAGGGTTCTCCACCCACGCCGTTTTTTTTGATTACGACAAGGA
Organism: Bacteroidota bacterium; assembly: GCA_041175425.1. GTDB lineage: Bacteria > Bacteroidota > Bacteroidia > Cytophagales > Cyclobacteriaceae > Algoriphagus. The sequence continues at coordinate 4,555 of JBEDEY010000165.1, forward strand.
TGGAGATCTGGATGTGTACCTACTCAACAATTCCTATCAGGCCATCGGCACCTTCAACAAAATGCAAAATGAGCGCCCAGTTCGAGATCCAGTGGGCGGCGACAAGCTATTCCGTAACGACGGAGAAAAATTTACAGATGTCAGCGAAGAAGCGGGCATTTATGGATCAGTCATTGGTTTTGGCTTAGGCATCACCATTGGCGACGTAAACCATGACACCTGGCCCGATATCTTCATTTCCAATGATTTTTTTGAGCGGGACTACCTCTACATCAACAATCAAGACGGGACCTTTACCGAGTCGGTGGAATCCTCCATGCGCTCACTCAGTGCGGCCTCCATGGGTGCAGATATTGCCGACCTAAACGGAGATGGTTTGCTAGACATCTTTGTGACGGACATGCTCCCAGAGCCGCCCACACGCCTCAAGCAAGTGACCACTTTTGAGAACTGGGACAAGTTTCAGTTCAACAAAACCCATGGCTACCACTACCAGTTTTCCCGAAACATGCTACACCTCAACAATGGCGATGGCACTTTCAGTGAAGTGGGACGACTCGCCAATGTGGAAGCAACGGACTGGAGTTGGGGAGCGCTGCTCTTTGACATGGACAACGATGGCAAGCGCGATATCTTCGTAGCCAATGGCATCTACCAGGACATTACCGACTTGGATTACCTCAACTTTATTGACGATGAGGAAACCAAAGCCAAAATCATTTCCCAGGATGGGGTAAACTACAAGGCCTTAATTGACCCAATTCCGGTCAACCCTATCCCGAACTATGCCTACAAAAACCTTGGAGATCTCCGCTTTGAAAATGTAGCCGATCAGTGGGGCCTCGGAAAAGCCATTCACTCCAACGGTTCTGCTTACGGTGACTTGGACAATGACGGCACCCTAGATCTTGTGGTCAACAATGTAAATGCAACCGCTCAAATCTTCAAAAACAAGGGCAAAACCCTACTTCCAGAAAACCATAGCATTCAGCTTCAACTAACTGGAAAAGGGAAAAATACAGCTGCCATTGGTGCGCAGATTCAGGTGAAGGTTGGAGAGGAAGTATTTTACACCGAGCAAATGCCCAACCGAGGATTCCAATCGAGTGTAGATCCCAAAATCACCATTGGCCTGGGAAAAGCAAAAATCATTGACGAAATCAGGGTCCTATGGCCCGATGGAGCCTACACCCAACTCAGCCAGGTGAAGCCAGACCAGCTCCTTAACCTCAAGTGGACAGAAGCTGGAGCCTTGCCTGAAGGAACTTCTTTCTTTCAAGCCCCTAGCCCAGCACGATTTGTGAAGTCTACGGCTGCCATACTTGATTTTACCCATGAGGAAAATGAGTTTGTAGATTTTGACCGGGACCGCCTCACCTACCTGATGCTCTCTACCGAAGGACCCGCAGTGGCCGAAGGAGATGTGAATGGAGATGGACTGGCGGACCTGTACTTTGGAGGATCCAAGACCTTTGCAGGAAAACTCTACCTCAGGACAGCCCAAGGAAAGTACCGCTACCTGCCTCAAGAGGCCTTCGAATTAGATGCGCTTTCCGAGGATTCAGATGGTTTGTTCTTTGATGCGGACAAGGATGGGGATGCAGACCTATTTGTGACCTCAGGCGGCAATGAATCTGGCTTTGGAAGCCCAGATCTAGCAGACCGCTTGTACCTCAACGACGGCAGGGGCAACTTCACCAAAGGCTTCCATACGGGCCTAGCCGGAGTTTTTGGGAGCAGTGCCTTTGTAGTTCCCATGGACATCAATGCCGATGGGGCCCTCGACCTAGTCGTGGGCGGTAGACTGGTTCCCTTCACCTATGGCGCTCCTGCCGATAGCCAACTTTGGATCAACGATGGGAAAGGGAATTTCACCGAACAATCCACCACCCTCGCTCCTGGACTGAAAGCACTAGGCATGGTCACTGATGCCAAAGTTTTGGATTACGATGGAGATGGCCTGCAAGACTTGGTAGTCGTAGGAGAATGGATGGCACCTACCTTCTTTAAGAATACAGGGAAGAAGTTGGAAAAAATGACTCTTCCAGGCATGGAAAACCTAAAAGGTTGGTACAGAACCCTAGAAGTGGGGGACTTCAATGCCGATGGAAAGCCTGACCTAGCCCTTGGAAACCAAGGGTTAAATACCCGAATGAAAGGCTCAGCAACGAGCCCGATCCGTATGTACCTGAATGATTTTGATCAAAATGGTTCCATCGAACAGGTGTATACACAACTATTGGACGGGGTAGCCATTCCCTACACCCTCAAGCATGAACTTGAGAAGCAGGTGCCTAGCATCAAGAAAAAATACATTCGCTATGCAGATTATGCGAATCAAAGTCTTCAGGATATTTTCAGCAAAGAAGTAATCGATCGATCGATCATTCAGGAGATGAACCACCTCGAGTCGGGTATTTTGCTCAACCAAGGCGCTGGAAACTTTACCTGGAAACCCTTCCCCATCTATGGGCAAAAGTCCTGGGTCTTCGCGATCCATGTGTTGGATATCAATGCCGACGGCATCCAAGACTTGATCTTGGGAGGCAACCTATCCCAGGTTAAGCCCGAACTCGGAAAATACGATGCGGGCTATGGGGAAGTGCTCCTTGGAAAAGGAGACGGAACCTTTACGTTCTGGCCCAACAGGCAACATGGACTAAAATGGGAAGGAGATATCCGCGCAATTAAACAAATCGGTAAAAATCAACTGCTCCTAGTCAAAAACAATGCAGCAGCAGAAATTTGGACCTATTGATGCAGCGAATAAGATCCCTAGCGCCACTCCTCCTATTTGCTATTTTTCTTGGCAGCTCCTGTTCCACCGAGAAAAATGCCCCAGACAATCCGCTTTTTCTCCTGAAAAATTCGGAAGAAACAGGCATTCGCTTTGAAAATCGACTGCAATCCACTGACTCTTCAAACATCCTAGAATACCTCTACTTCTACAATGGGGGAGGCGTAGCCTCAGGGGATCTAGACAATGACGGCCTGGTTGATCTGTACTTTACAGGCAATCAAGTCCCCAACAAACTCTACCACAACAAGGGGAAGTTAAAATTTGAAGACATCACCGAAACTGCTGGAGTAACAGGCGATGGAGGCTGGTCTACTGGAGTCACCATGGCCGATGTCAATGGGGATGGACTGCTGGACATTTACGTGTGCCAAGTCAGCGAACAAGGCAAGGTAAAGGGGAAAAATAAACTTTACATCAACCAAGGCAAACTTCAGTTTACAGAAGTGGGGGCGGACTATGGAGTCGACTTTGCAGGCTATTCCACCCATGCGGCATTCTTTGATTACGACCGAGATGGAGATCTAGATCTCTACCTGCTCAACCATAATGTGAAGTCTCCGGAGGTATTTGCCAAGTCTGAAAATCGAGACAAGCCTGATCCAAGTGGAGACAAATTGTATAAAAATTTACTTGCTGAGGGCAAAGCAGGCTTTGAAGAAGTCACCCAAGCAGCAGGAATCTATTCCAGTATTTTGGGATTTGGGCTGGGAGTATCCGTAGAAGACTTCAACGCAGATGGCTGGCTAGACCTCTATGTGTCCAATGATTTTACAGAAAACGACTACCTCTACCTCAACCAGCAGAACGGCACCTTCCGAGAAGCCCTTGCTGAAATGATGCCTTCCACCAGTCGCTACAGCATGGGCAACGATGCTGCGGATTTGACTGGAGATGGCTTGCCCGAACTCTTCACCACAGACATGCTTCCCCAAGATCCAGAAATCTGGATGAAGTCCGTAGGCGAGGACAAGGCCGAAGTGTACCAAATCAAAAAGCAGTTTGGCTACCAAGACCAGTACGTTCGCAACCACCTACAGGTCAACCTTGGCGGAGGAAAGTTTGCCGAAGTAGCCCAATTTGCTGGGGTACATGCCTCCGACTGGAGTTGGTCCCCGCTCATTTTTGACATGGACAACGATGGCTTAGCGGACATTCATGTCAGCAATGGCATCGTGAAGCGCCCCAACGACTTGGACTTTATCCAATACTCACAGGAGGCTGATGCCAGCCTTCCTTTGGTGGAGCTCCGCAAAAAGCAAATTGACCTCCTGCCCCAACTGAAGATTGCCAATTTTGCTTGGAAAAATAAAGGGGACCTGCAGTTTGAAAACCAAGCCTTCGACCTAGGTCTGGGACAAGAATCCTACTCCAATGGCTCCGTCTATGCCGACCTGGACCAAGATGGGGATTTGGATTTAGTGCTCAATAACCTAGACCAAGCTGCTTTCCTCTACGAAAATCGGAGCGAGCGTCTCGGAAATGCCTACCTAAGTATCTCCCTAAAGCAAGCAGGATTTAATCCCCAAGCCTTGGGAGCACAAGTGCAGGTCTACGCCCAAAATAAGCAGTGGACCCAGCGAATCAGCACCAGCAGAGGCTTCCAATCAGGTCCTGCTGCCCAGTTGGTCTTCGGCCTAGGCAAAATCACCACAATTGACTCCGTCCTAGTCACCTGGCCTAATGGGCAAAGAGAAGTTTTTCCCGCCCAAAAAATCAACCAAGCCCTAAGCCTACAACAGGGCACAGGCAAAGAGGCCGCAGCCATTTCAAGCCCACAAAGCACTGCCCTTACTTCCCCTTCCCTATCCTGGACGCACCAGGAAAAGGATGCCGTGGATGAACTGAAGCGGGAATACCTTGCCCCAAAAAGCTTTGCCCGGATGGGCCCTGCCGTAGCGGTAGGCGATGTGAATGGGGACGGGCGAGAGGACATCTACCTTGGGGGAGCCCTAGATCAAGCTGGAGCCATTTTTACGCAGAATGCGCAAGGGGGATTTGATCAAGTGGACAACCCCATGTTTGAAATGCTTGCCAAAGCCGAGGACATCGTGGCAGAGTTTGCCGACTTCAATGGGGACGGATTCTTGGACCTTTTCGTAGGCAGCGGAGGCAACGAATACGAAAATGGCAGCTTGTATAACTTTGACCGCATCTTCTTTGGAAATGGGCAAGGCAAGTTCCAGTTTTCCATGAACTCCCTTCCTCCAATCGGCGAAAACACCTCCTGTGTAGCCATCCATGATGTGGATCAGGATGGGGACTTGGATCTTTTTGTGGGTTCATCGGTACGCTCGGGCGACTATGGAGCAAGCCCCAAAAGCAGCCTTTTGATCAACCAAGGCAATGGGCAGTTTAAGGATGAAACCCGGAAATGGTTTGGTGAAGAAGTGGACTTCGGGATGGTAAACACTGCCGTCTGGGCAGACCTGGATGGAGATGGCAAAGCCTCCCTGTTGCTGAGTGGCGACTGGCAAGGCATTCGTGCCTTCCAACCTGAATCTGGAGGAAGCTTGAAGGAAGTAGTGCTCCCTGGACTGGAATATGCGGCAGGATGGATCAATAGCCTACAAGCTGCAGATGTGAATGGAGATGGGAAACTGGACCTCCTAGTGGGCAACTTAGGTCTGAATACGAAGCTAAAATCATCCAAGGAAAAGCCAGTATGGCTCTACCACCACGACTTTGACGGCAATGGGCAGGCAGACCCCTTGATTTTTCACTACATGGGTGAAAAATTGGTTCCATTTGGCACTCGAGATGACCTGATTCGCCAGATCCCTAGTTTGAAGAAAAACCACAGTTCCTACACAGAATACGCCAAAATCAAAACTCCAGAAGACCTGTTTCCAAAAACTGTGCTGGACAAAACGCGCAAATTACCGGCCTTTAATTTTCAATCTGGGGTCTACTTTCAAGACCCCAAAGGAGGCTTCGAATTTGTACCCTTCCCAGCTCAAGCGCAATGGGCTCCTATTACCTGCATCCTCATTGATCCGAGCAGCAGGCAACTTTGGCTCGGAGGAAATTTCAGCGGCTTCCGTGCTGACCTAGGAAAATCTTTGAATATCCCACCCCTTTCCTATGTCTGGAAAAATGGAACATGGCTATCCATGCCTGTTCAGGCATCGGTCCCAGGTCCAGTAGAGATTCGAAGCCTTCACTACGTGCAAGTTCAAGGAAAAAGATGGGTTCTTGGTGCTAAAAATGGAAGTACTCCCATTTGGATGCAGTAAATACCTGAGTTTTATCATTTGGGTATATTCCCCATTTAGGTAACTTTGAGTTCCTTATCCCAATTTGACATCCCCATGCGTTTTCAAAGAATAGTGCTCCTTCCCATCCTGCTTTTGGTAGCAGTGACTGCATGCCAAGAGAAAAAAGATTATTCCCAGGCCATCACCGACGGATACTATTTTCACGAAGCCCAAAAGCAAGTGACGGAGGTCATCATCCACGATATTTTTTCTCCACCCGTAGCCACAAGAATCTATTCGTACTCCTCCTTGGCAGCTTATGAGGTGGTTGCAGCAACGGATCCTGCCAATTATGTCCCGTTGATGGGTCAGTTGAACGGCTCTGAAGCCATCGCTGTACCTGTTCCAGCAACTATTTATCCCCCATTAGCTGCTTTGGCAGCTTACTACCAGGTAAGTACAGCCTTGATTTTTTCAGAGGAAAAAATGACCGCGCATCGGGATTCAATATTTGGAGTACTCCAAGAAAAAGGAATCCCTCAAGACATCCTAGACGCTTCCGTAGCCTACGGACAAGCGGTAGGTGATCAGGTGAAAGCCTATGCCAAAAAGGACAACTACCACCAAAGTCGCTCCTTCCCCAAGTATTCGGTCAGCAGTGAACCGGGCACCTGGCAACCTACGCCTCCTGCTTACATGGAAGCGGTGGAGCCACACTGGAATAAGATTCGTCCCTTTGTATTGGACTCAGCTGCTCAGTTTAAGGTAAACCCTCCCCCTGCATTCTCTACCGAGCCCAACTCTGAATTTTACAGAAGAGCCAAGGAGGTATATGATATCCAAAAGCAAGCTACCAAGGAGCAAACTGACATTGCGATGTTTTGGGATTGCAATCCCTACAAGATGAATGTTAAGGGCCATGTCATGTTTGCCACCAAAAAAATCACTCCTGGAGGTCACTGGATGGGTATCGCTTCCATCGCCTCCGCGGCTGCAGGCAAAGACTGGAAGGGAACAGTAGAAGCCTTGACCCTCACCGCCATCTCACTCAACGAAGCCTTTATCGCCTGCTGGGATGAAAAATACCGCAGCCGTACCATTCGCCCTGAAACCTACATCAACCAGCACATTGATGAAAACTGGGTTCCCTTGCTTCAAACACCTCCCTTCCCGGAGCATACTTCAGGACATAGCGTAGCCTCCACGGCAGCATCCTATACCTTGGCGCAGCTGTTTGGGGACCAGCTCCATATCGTGGATAGTACCGAAGTGGCCTATGGTCTACCTGTACGGGAGTTTGACTCCTTCTCTCAAGCAGCATCAGAGGCGGCGATTAGCCGTTTCTATGGGGGGATTCACTACATGCCCGCCATCGAAGAAGGTAGTAAGCAAGGCAAGCAGGTAGGCGAACTGATCTGGAAAAAAATCTCCACCCGGCCGGATAAGGCTGCGGGTAAGAAATAAATTCCTGTTTTTCTCGCATAGACGCGAGGGAAACAGGATATGTCGCTCCGCTGGAGCGAACGACTTTCAGCTATATTTCTAGCTATTAACATATTGCTCCTCCGGAGCATAAAATGAAATTGTTACCAAAATCGCTGATAAAATAAGAATAG
>JBEDEY010000166.1:0-10176 GCA_041175425.1 Bacteroidota bacterium
CCTGCGGTATTGGAGCAGTAGTAGACCTCACCAATGAACCTACACACGAAACCATCAGCGGAGCTTTGTATATGCTCAGTAATATGGAGCACCGTGGAGGTAGAGGAGCTGATCCCAAAACAGGGGATGGAGCTGGTATTTCCATCCAAATTCCCCACCAGTTTCTTCAAGACGTAACCGCACGTACTGAGATTCAGCTGCCCTCACCTGGAGAGTATGGCTTAGGCATGACTTTTTTTCCTACCAACAAGCAGCTTTACTCCAAAGCAAAGGCCTTACTCAACCAACTCATCGAAGAGTTGGGCTTTGTGCTGATTGGCTACCGGAAAGTTCCTATCGATGAAACCATCCCCGGTTCAAGTGCGCTTGAAGTGATGCCGATTATTGAACAGGTATTTGTTCGCCACAAGGACGGTCTTCAAGGCCTTGACCTAGAGCGCAAACTCTTTGTGCTTCGAAATTACGCAAGCTCAAAAATCAATTCAGAAATCCCCGGCGTAAATCAAGCCTTCTATTTTGCGAGCTTCAGCTCCTTAACCGTAGTGTATAAAGGACAGCTGCGAACGGATCAGGTACTGCCTTTCTTCAAGGACCTTCAAAATCCTCGCATTTCTTCTGCATTTGCCATCGTCCACTCCAGATTTAGCACCAACACCTTTCCAAACTGGAGGCTGGCTCAGCCCTTTCGATACCTTTCCCACAACGGAGAAATCAATACCATTCGAGGCAATTTGAACAAAATGAAGTCCAAAGAAGCCTTGATGAAATCCTCTTTTTTTAGCCCGGAAGAGTTGGCAATGCTCATGCCGATTACCAACAAATTGAACTCCGACTCTGCCAATTTGGATGCCATGGTGGAACTGCTCACCCTCAGTGGGAGGAGCCTTCCGCATGCGATGATGATGCTCGTGCCGGAAGCTTGGCAGGACAACGAAGTCATGGACAAGGAGCGAGCGGCATTCTATAAGTTTCATGCTTCCCTAGTAGAACCCTGGGATGGGCCTGCCGCACTTTTATTTACCGACGGCAAATCGGTGGGCGCCACACTCGATCGAAATGGACTTCGCCCGCTTCGCTATTTCATCACCAAAGACCAGCGCCTCATCCTCTCCTCTGAGGCTGGAGCACTACCGATTCGAGAAGCTACCATCACCCAAAAAGGAAGGATTAGCCCTGGACGCATGCTTTGGGCAGACTTGGAAAAAGGAAAGGTCCTCCTTGACGATGAAGTCAAAGGGGAGATTTGCAGACGACAGCCCTACGAACAATGGGTCAATGAAAAGCGCACAAAACTTAGACTTGTACCAGAGCCCGAGGAACTTAGCTATGCCTACCAAACAGCGGAAATCCATAAACGCCAAACTATTTTTGGCTACACTTCTGAAGAGCTAAAAGTGATTTTAACCCCACTTGGAGATGAGGGTCAAGAAGCAATAGGATCGATGGGAGCAGACACGCCACTGGCGGTGCTTTCCAAACAAAGCCAGCACATTTCGAATTACTTCAAGCAGCTATTTGCCCAGGTGAGCAATCCGCCCATCGACCCCATTCGAGAACGGCTGGTCATGTCCCTTTTCACTCGAATTGGGGAAGGCCATAATATTTTGGAAGAAAGCCCACTTCACACCAAGCAAATCCATATTTCGCAGCCAGTACTACTCAATTCCGACTTGGAAAAAATTACACGGCTTGAGCATTTGGGCTACCGAACCAAGCGCCTATTTGGACATTTTGTGGCAGACCACCAGCCCGGGAGACTATTGGCCGCATTGGATCAGCTGTGCCAAGAAGCGGAAGATGCAATTTTGATCGAAGGAAAAAATGTGCTCATACTCTCGGATAGAGATAGCTCGGACAACCTTGCCCCTATCCCGTCGCTTCTCGCCATTGGAGCTGTGCATCAGCATTTGGTCAAGAAAAAAATTCGTACGCGTGCAGGGTTGGTCCTTGAATCTGCTGACATCCGAGAAGTGCACCACTTCGCCACTGCCATTGGTTATGGAGTGTCTGCCATCAACCCGTACTTGGCCCTTGAATCTCTACTGGACTTACATCGAAAAGGAGAACTGCCTGGTGCCAAAGATGAGAAAACAGTTTTAGGTAACTATCAGAAAGGAATTGGAAAAGGACTACTCAAGGTGCTCTCCAAAATGGGGATTTCAACCCTGCAATCTTACCAAGGCGCTCAGATTTTTGAAGCCATCGGTCTTGGTCCAGAGGTCATGGATCGCTGTTTCAAAGGCACAACCTCTCGAATTAGTGGCATTTCTTTCGATGAACTAGCAGAGGAAGTATTGATCCGCCACCGTGCAGCTTACCTTCCATCTACAGGTGTATTGGAAACAGGAGGGCTATACCAGTGGAAAAGAAGGGGAGAAAAACACCTGTTTAATCCAGAAACCATTCACCTACTCCAAAAATCTACCCGATTGGGGGATTATGGCCTGTACCAAAAATTTGCCTCAAAAATTAACGAGCAAAGTCAGGATGCAATGACCTTGAGGGGTTTGTTTGAATTCAAAAAGCAAATCTCCGTTCCCCTAGAGGAGGTTGAGCCCGAAGAAAAGATCATGAAGCGATTCGCTACAGGCGCGATGTCCTTCGGATCCATCTCCCATGAGGCCCATGCCACCTTGGCTATTGCCATGAACCGAATCGGCGCAAAAAGTAACACAGGTGAAGGTGGAGAGGATGAGCAGCGTTATGAAAAAAAGGCAAACGGAGACTGGGAAAGATCTGCGATCAAACAAGTGGCATCTGGGCGATTTGGAGTCACATCTCACTACTTGACCCATGCGGAGGAGCTTCAAATAAAAATGGCTCAAGGTGCAAAGCCTGGAGAAGGAGGGCAACTTCCAGGACACAAAGTGGACGACTGGATCGGTAGAGTCAGACATTCTACTCCAGGGGTGGGTTTGATTTCCCCACCTCCACACCACGACATTTACTCCATTGAGGATTTGGCACAGTTGATTTACGATCTAAAAAATGCAAATCGAACTGCCCGGATCAATGTAAAATTAGTTTCCCAAGCAGGAGTTGGTACCGTCGCTGCCGGCGTAGCCAAGGCCATGACAGATGTGATCTTGATTTCTGGCGCAGATGGAGGCACAGGAGCATCTCCCTTGAGCTCGATTCGCCATGCTGGATTGCCTTGGGAACTTGGGCTCTCCGAAGCTCACCAAACCCTTGTCAAAAACAACCTGAGAAGTCGGGTAGTGCTTCAAACAGACGGGCAACTGCGAACAGGTAGAGACCTTGCCATTGCTACGCTTTTGGGTGCTGAAGAATGGGGGATTGCTACCGGAGCTCTGATAGCCGAAGGATGCATCATGATGCGTAAGTGCCATCTCAATACCTGCCCAGTTGGTATCGCCACACAGGATCCTGAATTGAGAAAACTATTTACGGGTGACCCTGACCATGTAGTCAACTACTTCAAATTTATTGTGCAAGACCTCCGGGAGATCATGGCCTCCCTTGGCTTCCGCACCATCGATGAGATGGTGGGCCAAAGCCAAGTCTTACAAGCCAGCACCCATCTCAAACACTGGAAATGGGATAAGTTGGACCTTTCTCCCATTTTCCACAAGGTAGAAGTACCCAGCCACGTGGGGATTTACAAGCAAATCGACCAAGAGGTATCCTTAGACGAAGTCCTAGACCGAAAGTTGATCGCCAAAGCAACTCCTGCTTTGGAACAAGCGATCCCAGTTCAGGGACACTTTGATATCAAAAATACCGACCGCTCAGTGGGAGCGATGCTCTCGAATGAAATCTCCAAAATCTACGGAAGTGTAGGCCTTCCAGAAGACAGCATCCACATCAGCTTCAGTGGTTCGGCTGGACAGACCTTCGGCGGATTTCTCGCCCGAGGGGTCAATTTTGAACTGGAAGGAGAAGCGAATGATTACTTTGGAAAGGGCCTTTCCGGGGGTAGACTGATTGTTTACCCAAGTAGAAATGCCAAATTCCGAGCAGAGGAAAATATCTTGATCGGCAACGTAGCTTTCTATGGCGCCACCTCAGGGGAAGCCTTTATCAATGGCAAAGGAGGCGAGCGCTTCTGCGTGCGTAACTCTGGTGTCAAAGCCGTCATTGAAGGGATTGGTGACCATGGATGCGAATACATGACGGGTGGACTGCTCGTCAACCTCGGTGAAATCGGGAGAAATTTTGGTGCGGGAATGAGCGGTGGAATAGCCTATATCCTTGAGGAATTCCAAGCCGAAGTCAACCGAGAAATGGTGGATTTGGATCCTTTGGATGAAAAGGATTTTGAAACGCTCTACAGTTACCTGAAGCGGCATGTGGCCTTTACACGAAGTGCCTTGGCTCAAGCCTACATAGAGAATTGGGAACATACCAAAACCAAGTTTATCAAAGTCATGCCAAAAGACTACAAAGCAGTATTGGCAAAAAAATCAGCAGAACAAGAACGAACCTTCGCATAATATGGGTGCCAAAGACGGATTTTTAAACTACAATCGAGAAACCCCTTCAAGCCGGGATCCTCAAGTTCGACTGGGGGATTACCAGGAAATTTATACCCCATTTTCTGAAAAGCAGCTACACAACCAGGCCGCGCGCTGTATGGACTGCGGGGTGCCCTTTTGTCACAATGGCTGCCCTCTTGGAAATGTAATCCCTGAATTTAACGAGGCGGTTTACCAGGAAAACTGGCTGCAGGCCATCCGCATCCTAAAGAGCACAAATAACTTCCCGGAGTTTACGGGTAGAATATGTCCCGCCCCTTGTGAGGCGAGTTGCGTGCTAGGAATCAGCAAGGATCCGGTGGCTATCGAGTTGATTGAAAAGAACATTGTCGAGAAAGCCTACGAACTTGGTCTAATTGCCCCTGCTCCACCAAAAGTACGAACGGGAAAGCGGGTGGCAGTAATTGGCTCTGGACCTGCTGGCCTTGCTGCCGCAGACCAACTCAATCAGGCAGGACATGCCGTCAGCCTTTTTGAAAAAAATGCGAAAGTGGGTGGGCTACTGCGCTATGGAATACCCGACTTTAAGTTGGAAAAATGGGTGATCGATCGAAGAATTGCGGTGATGGAGGCAGAGGGAGTTCAGTTTATCACCCAAACCGAAATCGGGACCACCTTGGCAGCGGAGGAAGTTCTGAAGAACTTCGATGCCGTGGTTTTGAGTGTAGGCGCCCAAAAACCTCGAGAATTAGCTATTCCAGGAAGCACCCTTAAAGGAGTTCATTTTGCTATGGATTTCCTTGCCCCTCAAAATCAAGTGATTGGCGGAGAGGTGGCAAAAAATCCAATCTCGGCTACCGGCAAAAATGTACTCGTCATTGGAGGCGGAGACACTGGAAGTGACTGTATTGGAACCTCCAGAAGACATGGAGCCACACAAGTCACCCAGCTGGAATTGCTTCCCAAACCACCCACCAAACGAACCACGGCCAATCCTTGGCCTGAATGGCCCATGACCTTGCGAACTTCCAGTTCACATGAAGAGGGTGCTGATCGGCTCTTTTCGGTGCTGACCAAGGAATTTGTCGGCAATGAAAAAGGCGAAGTAACTGGACTAGTCGTCGTAGATATCGTATGGAAGGATGCCGGCGGTCGGATGACCTATGAGGCAGTAGAAGGTACAGAGCGCACATTACCTTGTGATTTGGCCTTCCTGGCAATTGGTTACGTGGGTCCAGGCCAATCCGATTTGTTGGGCAGTTTTGGGGTGGAACTTCTCGAAAATCAATTCCCAAAATCCAAGCAGTACGCAAGTTCAAACCCGAAAGTATTTCTTGCAGGAGACATGCGAAGGGGCCAATCTCTAGTGGTATGGGCCATCTCAGAGGGTAGAGAAGCTGCAGTTCAGGTAGACAGCTATTTGATGGGCAGCTCTTCATTGCCCCAAAAAGATGCCTCCTATTTTGAGGTAGAGGAGCAGCGGGAACAAGTTTAAAAACAGGTATCAACAAAAAGGGCCACAGTGATGTGGCCCTTTTTTATTAACGCCCTCTTCGGAATCTAGGTCCTCTTTTATGGCGATTCTCCCCTCTTTCAGAATGGGCATCCCCATGCTGTCGAGATTCCTTCCGCTGCTCCCAAATCACTTTTTGTTCTTCGGTCAAGATCGCTGCGATCTTTTTTTCCTGTTCCATTCTAAATTCCTTTTGAGCTTCCAACTCTGCTTTTCGCTTTTGGATAAGCTCCTCTTGCCTAGTGGCATTTTCAAGTACCAGCTTGCTCACTTGCTTTCGCTGTTCTTCCGATAGCTTGAGCTCTTCCGCCATCCGATCGCTCATCTGTTCTGCGCGCTCTGCTGCACTTAGTTCTCGAAAATTTTTCTTGTGATGTTGTGCAGATAGCCCAAGACTAATGCAAGTCAAGACTGCCGCTCCAAGGATCCATTTTTTCATCTTTTTATTGGTTTGTTTCAGAAATTAGACCTCGAATTGCGTCATGGGTTTAATCTACCCAATGGACTCGTTTTTTAAATTCCTTGGTTATTGCAGGGTGGAACTTCCCTTCCATCTAAAAATGCCCTTCTTCAGCTAAAAGAAATTGCTATTTTTGTTCCCTATAAACAGCATATCCATGGGAAGAGCATTTGAATTCAGAAAAGAGCGAAAATTCAAGCGTTGGGACAAGATGTCCAAGGTATTTACCCGATTAGGTAAGGAAATCGTCATGGCCGTGAAGGCTGGCGGTCCAGACCCTAGCAGTAATGCTAAACTTAGGACCGTCATCCAAAACGCCAAAGGTGCCCAAATGCCTAAGGATCGTATCGAAGGAGCGATCAAGCGGGCTTCCAACAAGGATGAAAAAGACTACGAAGAAGTGGTATACGAGGGCTATGGTCCCTTTGGAATCGCCTTTATTGTAGAAACTTCCACAGACAATACCAACCGAACCGTAGCGAACGTACGGTCCTACTTTGCCAAAGCAGGGGGTTCCATGGGAACTTCGGGATCCGTTAGCTTCATGTTTGAGCACAAAGCTGTATTCCGCTTCGCAAAAGCTGCGTACGATCTTGAGGAACTTGAATTGGAATTGATTGATTTTGGACTCACTGAAATTGCGGAGAACGAAGGAGAAATTTTTGCCTACACCGAATTTGAAGACTTTGGTTTGATGCAAAAGGCCTTGGAAGATCGAAGTATCGAAGTCATTTCCGCAGATTTTCAACGCTTTCCCACTACGCTTACCGAATTGACCGAAGAGCAAGAAGAGCTCATCAACAAGCTGATCGATCGCCTAGAAGAGGACGACGATGTCAACCAGGTATTTACCAACATGGCTTAAGGCATTGACCACAGAGCCAGAAAATGACCCTGCTCTCCCACGAGTAATCGTGGGTAGCAAAAACCCGGTTAAAGTAGGCTGTGCTCGAGAAGCTTTTTCTCAAGCATTTGGAAAAATAGGTTTAGTGGAGGGGGTTGACGCCCAATCTGATATCCCAGCACAACCGCGATCTGAGGAGGAGACCCTTGTTGGAGCTCGCAACCGGGCGAATCATGCCAAAATCCTAGTTCCCCAAGCGGAATATTGGGTCGGGATTGAAGGCGGTGTAGATGAGGATTCGCAGGGCATGTATGCCTTTGCCTGGATTTACCTCCTGCATCGCTCAGGCAAATCCAGCCAATCCAAGACAGGCACTTTTTACTTACCTCCACCCGTAGTCGCCTTGATTCAGAACGGGATGGAACTCGGCCATGCAGATGATTTGGTATTTCAAGCACAAAACTCGAAGCAACAAGGAGGATCTGTTGGACTACTTACGCATGGACTAATTACCCGAGAAGCGTACTACCAACAGGCCATGGTACTGGCATTGATTCCTTTTCTGAATGAATCCTTGTATCCGGCGGTTTAGCCTCTTTAGCTGCTAAAAAATTGCCGCTATTTTTTCAGGTTATCCAAAAATTGATTGAGGGAAACCTTCCAATCCGGGTGGGCGTCCCAGACGGGCCCTAGGTACAGCTCCTCACGAACTAAAAAACGGATGTAATATTTCACCACCGTTTTAGCTCCTTCTTCTCCTTTAATGGGTTCAAGCCCCATGCTTTTCATCAGATCTGCTTGCCTACCCTCGACTTTGACAAGTAAAAATTGAATTCGGTCTGCCAGCAGCTCTTGGTTGGTTTTCGTTTCCACTAGCCAGGCCACCTCATGGGGATACTTGCTTGAAAAAATTTCCTCAAGCCCAACTTTTTGAGCGCTTTGCTCAGCAAGCAGGGTTTCAGGGGATTTCCCATAGACCTCATACCGGAAGGAGTTGATCGGGCCATTGATGGCGGAAGTTCCTTCAAGTGGAATCCCTAGACGAAAGACATCTAAGTTTAGCGGGTTTCTAGAAATCCACTTCTGGGAATTGGCAGCAACAGACTGTGTGCCTAAAGTGGGAAACTCTGCCAAGTCAGCAACTAACAAATTTTTAGTAGGAACTGCAGTTCCAATCCCAGCAAACTGCTGCCCAGTGGTTTTCCAATCCTTTCCAGAAATTCCAAAAAGGGAAGTGTTTTCAATGATTTTACCTTCTCCCGAAAATTTGCCCACGTGAATGCTTAGTTGGGCTTTCTGGCGGGTAATTATAACCACATTTTGGATTTGACGCTGCAAAAAGGCCTTGGCATACTCCGCCTGTAGCGCTGTGGACAAGGCTACCTGTTCGAGTTCAAAATACCCCACCGGATCTCCTCCCGCACGCACCAAATAGGGGTGGATGCTGTCCGCTAGTGCTTGCCAAGTAATTGCTGGCTTCGCACCGGGATCATTCGATACGAGAATGATGGACTTACCGGCAAAGAAAGTAGATGGCAGGCCCTGCCCCTGGGCAAAAGGGGATATTAAAAGAAAAAAAAATAGCGCGGAGATATATTTCATAAAATTTCTGAGGGATTGAACCCAAGGACTGTATTTTTACGGGAGTACTTCACCAATCCTTTTTCTGATGCATTTCCTACAACGCAAATTAGTGACAATAATTTTAGTTCTCGCCTCCTTTACGGGCACATTTGCCCAAGAAATTGATGGCAAAAAACTTCTTGGCCATTTGGAATACTTATCCTCGGATGCTCTTGAGGGCAGAAGCCCCCTGAGTAAAGGCAGCAATATGGCTCAAAAGTACATCTTAAACGAGCTTACTGGCCTTGACAAGGTCGAAGCACTTTATCCAGATTTTATTCAAAAGTTCTCGTTTGAAAATCGACGAACAAAAAAAGTGATTGAGGATGCAACCAATATTGTGGCTTTTATTCCTGGAAAATCCTCCAAAAAAGTGATTGTAGTCACTGCCCATTACGATCATGTCGGCATTGGAAAGCCGAATGCAGCAGGGGATTCGATTTACAATGGAACTGATGATAACGCATCAGGCACCGCTGCCTTATTGGTTTTAGCCGAATATTTTTCAAAAAATCGGCCCCAGCACGGCATGTTATTTGCCGCCTTGGATGCTGAGGAGATGGGGCTTCAGGGTGCAAAAGCCTTGGTAAATGATTTCCCATTTCCCCTAGAGCAAATCCTACTTAATGTGAATATGGACATGCTTTCCCGAAGTGAGGCGAAGGAAGTGTTTGTTTCGGGTACCTCCTACTATCCCCAGTTCAAAACAGTCTTGGAAAAAATCCCAAGCGAAACAGGTTCAACACTTCGCTTTGGCCACGATACACCAGGCACGGGAGCGGAGGATTGGACTAGATCTTCCGACCATGGTGCCTTTTTTGAGAAGAAAGTTCCTCATTTGTATTTTGGAGTAGAGGACCATCTGGATTACCATAAACCGAGCGATTCCTTTGCAGGGATTCATCCTGCCTTCTATCAGGCGACGGTTCGCTTAATTTTGAAATCACTACTGGCATTGGATACTGCATTGCTTGAAAAGCCTTAAATCCTCTACTACTAAAAGTAGAAAAACATCCCAGTTGAGCAACTTCATGCACAGTCCCCTAGAAATTCTATTTTCATCGGAAAATATGCAATCGGCTACGGAAAAGTTTGAACGCTCCATAGCTTGGAATCTTCCTGTTGTAGAAAATAACCCCTATTTGGGATTTGTTACCAAGGCTAAAATCTTCAATGCCAATCGTAAAAAATTACAGAAACAGAAGGAAGAATAAATGGGTTTTTAGAATAAAATTTTGATTTTTTATTTATCCACTTTTTTGAAAATTAACCTGCTTATTTTTAAAGAGTTACCTAAAAT
>JBEDEY010000167.1:0-2840 GCA_041175425.1 Bacteroidota bacterium
AAGGCAGCGGAGAGGGAAGCTTCTTCGCTGTTTTTTTTGTATCCAATTCCAGGCTAACCCTTCAGCGACAGCGCCCGAAGGAGTAGTTTCTGGCGGTGGTTGTAAGTAAAGTAGCGTTCAATACGCGCTCGAGGGGAGGTCAACTTCGTTTTTCCATCCAACCAATCCTGAATCAACTGTTGCAAAGCGCCCAGCGCCTTTCTTTTGAGCAGCAATCCAGTATCTCCAATGATCTCTGGGATGGCTCCCACAGCCGAGCCTATCGGTACACAACCACAGGCCATGGCCTCACCCAAGGCATTTGGGAAGCCCTCCGAACTGGATAGTTGCAAGTAAAATTCATGGGTATTGTAAAGCTGCACCAAGGTCTCTGGACTTTCTTTCCCCACTACCCGAATATTCGGCGAAGTTGCCAGGTAGTCCGCGTCCCCCACTAAGGTAAAGCTCCACTCAGGATTATTTGCAGCCAATTGGGCAATCAAGTCGTATCCTTTGACCCGAGCTCGAGCAGGGGTGGAGGTATGGGTGGCTACCGAAATAAAGGAATGCTTTACCCGCTCCATTCCCAAATCCTTCCAAAATTCCGTATCAAATCCATTGGGAATGACCTGAATGGGCGTCTTTAGCCCAGGAATCAGTTGCAATAGGCCCTGTTTTGGATTGATCTGTGGGTCATAGTTGTAGTGCTGGCTTACCAAAGCCTCTGCAACAGGTAGGATCAAACTGCAATTTTCAAAGGAGAAGCGGGTAGCCCAGGCAAGACTTTTCTTCCGAAAGTTGCCATAGCCAATTTCCGGCATGTTGATGCAGTCGGTTCCTCCTGCTTGGATGGTGCATTTTTTTCCAAAAGCCTTACCAAATACCACCGGAAGAATACAATGGTACCCTCCAAAAAAGCAGAGGTACTGACTGGTCCGAGGCAGGTACCAGAGCAACTGAAAAAACTGAAGAATTAGGTAAAATGGTAGCTTAACAGGGCTTTGGGTAAATTCCAAGTCTTTGATCTCCGCATGCGGACGGATCATTTTCAAATCTCGTTCAATAAAGGCAGTGCGGACGGGAAAGCTGTAAACGATCATGACAGGAGCAAAGAAGAGGCTAATCTAGGAAATGAAAAAGGGGAAACAAAGCTTCCCCTTCCCTGATTTGGTGCAGGATTAAACAACCAAATTGACAATCTTGCCTGGTACAATAATGACTTTTTTCGGAGATTTTCCTTCCAGCCATTTTTGGACTTGCGCATCAGCTAGGGCTGCTTTTTCGATTTCGGGAACAGTCAAGGTAAGCGGTAGGTCTAGCTTGGCGCGCAACTTCCCATTGATCATGACCGGATACTCAAAATTGCTTTCCACCAGGTATTCTTCTCTGAATTCTGGGAACGCAGCACGCGTGATGGATGAAGTATGTCCCAACAAGGCCCAAAGTTCCTCTGCAATATGCGGCGCATACGGAGAAATCAAAATTGCCAAGGGTTCCAATACTTCCCGCTTGTTGCAACCCAGTGTCGTCAGCTCATTGACGCAAATCATAAAGCTGGACACGGAGGTATTGAAGGAATAATTGGACATGTCCTCCTCCATCTTTTTGATGGCCTTGTGGAGAGCCTTGAGTTCTTCCTTGCTCGCAGGGGCGTCTGAAACAGCAAATCCCCCATTTGCAGGGTGGTACAGGTTCCATACTTTTCGCAAGAACTTGTACACCCCATCGATGCCGTTGGTGTTCCAAGGCTTGAACTGCTCCAAGGGGCCCAAAAACATCTCGTACAAACGCAAGGTATCTGCTCCGTAGCGCTCGATGATGTCGTCTGGATTGACCACGTTGTATTTGGACTTGGACATTTTCTCCACCTCTGCCCCACAGTAGTACTTGCCCTCCTCGAGGATAAATTCAGCAGTGGCCAAGTCGGGTCTCCAAGATTTAAACTTGTCTAGGTTAAGCTGATCGTTGTGTACAATGTTGACATCGACGTGCATGGCAGAAGTGTCGTGCTGCTCACGCAGTCCATGAGACACAAAGGTATTGGTGCCTTTGATGCGGTACACAAAATTGGATCTTCCTTGGATCATGCCTTGGTTGATCATCTTTTGGAAAGGCTCTTCGATGCTTACCGCACCGATATCGAAGAGAAACTTGGCCCAAAACCTGGAATACAGCAAGTGACCGGTGGCGTGTTCCGAACCTCCGATGTAGAGGTCTACTGCTCCCCAATAGTCGGTTTTTGCTTTATCTGCGAGGCTGTCCTCGTTTTTAGGGTCGGTGTAGCGGAAAAAGTACCAGCTAGATCCTGCCCAGCCAGGCATGGTAGATCTTTCCAATGGAAACTCTCCCTCCGCAGTCTGGTAGTTCCAATTTTTAGCTCTTCCGAGTGGAGCATCACCGTCTTCTGTTGGGAGGTATTTGTCTACCTCTGGTAGGACGAGTGGCAGGTCTTTTTCTTCGATAAGGTAAGGAAGTCCGTCCTTGAAATACACGGGAAGTGGCTCACCCCAGTAGCGCTGTCTTGTGAAAATAGCATCCCGCATGCGGTACTGTATTTTCCCACGACCGATCTTTCGCTCTTCCAAAAAGGCAATGCACTTTGCCATGGCATCTTTTACGGAAAGTCCGCTGATCATGCCTGAGTTGATGATGGTACCTGTTTTGCCAGGAAAAGAACCATTTTCCATGGATCCCTCAATTACTTGGCGGATTTCTAGTCCAAAGTGCTTCGCAAAATTGTAGTCTCGTTCGTCGTGTGCGGGTACTGCCATCACGGCACCTGTGCCGTAGCCTGCCAACACATAATCAGCAACCCAGACGGGGATTTCTTCTCCATTAAATGGATTGATGGCGTAGGAACC
>JBEDEY010000168.1:0-28139 GCA_041175425.1 Bacteroidota bacterium
GAATCAAAAAGTCGTTGATACCCCATTCCCTCTGGAGCTGGAGTTAAGGAAAATTGGACTGCATCCAGCCCTCTTTTTCGAAGAATTTCCACTTTTTCCGGACGCGTAGAAGACCCTAGTACCTGGTAGCCCTGCTTCTGCAAAAGCAATCCAGTAGCCTCGCCAAGCCATCCCAAACCGATAATTGAAACTTTCTTCATGCCTTATACTAAATGATGAGGAACTTTTTGATTGCCCACAACGAATCTCCAAAACACTGAATCGGAACTAAAGAAAAAACCTCCTTTTCGGAGGTTTGTTTATTCTTTTTTAGGAAGTGTGCCCAAAAGGTAATCCCAGAGGGGTGAACTCACTCCAAAAGCAGCATCTGGATTTTTGTAATGATGGATGGCATGGTTGACCCACAAGACCTTGAGAAAATTTTTAGGTGGGTTGTAAACATGCACTACATAATGAACCCCCAAATACCCCGAGTATCCTAGTAGAAACCCAGGTAAAAAATAGAGCGCAAAATCCCCCATCAACAGCGTAAACACCAAGTAAAGAATTGCGGCATAGGCTGCACTCACAAAGGGAGGCATGGCCAAGCGGTCCTTGTCTCTAGGGTAATCGTGGTGGACGCCATGGACGTTGTACTGCAACTTATCCTTGAGCGGTGTGTCGGGCTCCATGTGGAAAAAATGCTTGTGCATCATGTATTCCACAAAAGTGAAGGCAAGCAGCCCCAACACGGAAAAGGCAAGTCCTAATCCAAGTGGAATCGATGTGTTTACTACTCCATAATACATGGCAACGGAGGAGATGGACAAAAATAAGGTAATGGGGATGGAAATGTGGGTCCTTGAAATGCGTTCAAGTACGGGATTAGAAAACAGGGTAGCCGAACCAAAATTGTCAGGTCGATCTAATCTCCCAATCTTTTTCATGGTAAATAGTGGTTTAGGTAGTCTTCAAAAATTGTTCTCTTCTAGAGCCTTTAACTATCCTGCAAAAATAAGGGTTTACTTTTTTTTATTTTTTTTTCTTAACGCTGACTTAAATCACCTTTTTTTCACTTGTCGCTCGCGCAATTGTTTTCCGGTAATACTCCTCATACATCGGAAGGATCTGGTCGATATCAAATTCCTTTGCTCTTGCCAGCGCACGCTCCTTGAATCCAGGCAAATTGGCTTCATCCAGAATAAATAGAGCCTTTTTGGTCATGTCCTCCACATCGCCCACTTCACAA
The DNA here is from genome assembly GCA_041175425.1 of Bacteroidota bacterium. Classification (GTDB taxonomy): domain Bacteria; phylum Bacteroidota; class Bacteroidia; order Cytophagales; family Cyclobacteriaceae; genus Algoriphagus. The sequence goes on from JBEDEY010000168.1 coordinate 1,229, forward strand.
GCAAAGCCCGTCACTCCATCCAAGTTGAGTTCGGGAATCCCTCCAGCATTGGAAGACAACACAGGCACTTCACAAGCCATCGCCTCCAAAGCGGCAAGTCCAAAGCTTTCCTTTTCAGAAGGCATCAAAAATAGATCTGCAACGGAAAGTACTTCCTCCACAGCCTCTAGCTTACCCAAAAACCGGATGTCCTCACAAGTCCCCAAGGTACGGCAAAGGCGCTCCATCCGATCTCGCTCCGGTCCATCGCCTACCAAAAGCAGTTTGGCAGGAATCTCCTTTCGCACATTGTAAAACACATGGATGACATCCTCTACTCGCTTCACCTTCCGGAAATTGGAGGTATGCACAAGTAATTTTTCCCCATTGGGGCAGATGGCCAACTTGAAATGTTCTTTTCGTTGCTTCTTAAAACGCTCCAAATCGATAAAATTCGGAATCACTTCAATGTCTCGCTTGATGTCGAAGTAGTCGTAGGTTTCCTTCCTCAAATCCTCAGAAACTGCCGTGACCCCATCCGATTGGTTGATGGAAAAGGTCACCACCGGCTCGTAACTCGGATCCTTCCCCACCAAGGTGATGTCCGTACCATGTAGCGTCGTCACCACAGGAATTTCAATACCTTCTGTTTTCAGAATTTGCTTGGCCATATAGGCAGACGATGCATGCGGGATGGCATAATGCACGTGTAGCAAATCCAAATTTTCATACTTGACCACACTCACCATCTTGCTAGCAAGCGCGAGCTCGTAGGGAGCAAACTCAAATAGGGGATAGCTTTTGATGTCTACCTCGTGGTAGAATAAGTTTTCACTAAAAAAATCCAGCCGCATCGGCTGCTTGTAGGTAATAAAATGTACTTCATGACCCACTTTCGCAAGTCCTTTGCCCAATTCAGTGGCTACCACTCCACTACCTCCGAAGGTAGGGTAACAAACAATTCCTATTTTCATTTACTGGATCGCGGCTTTACTAACCTGCTGATAACACGCTTCAACTATAGTTTTGTTCAAAATAAAAGATTTTTATGCTTCCATTTTCCTAAAGAAAGCGAAAGGAAGAAAAAAACTAACCCATTACTCTGCAAAAATCTAATTAATTTACCAAACAAATAGCAACCCTATGAAACATACTTTTCTCCTAATCGGACTAGTTCTCCTTGGATGGGCATGCACCCCTGCTACCACTACAGAATCCGAAAATGAAAAAATTGATCCCCTCAGCTACTGGGGAGAAAACCCATGGCCTGAAATTCGCAAAAAAAGAATCAACAGCCTCTTGCCAGAAGCATTGAAAAATGCAAAAGTGGCCAGCTGGCTCGTCATCTGCCGTGAAAATTACAACGACCCCATCGCAACGCACGTGGGAGGAGAAAATGCGAGCGGGACCGCAGCATTCCTTTTTTACACGGATGAATCTGGCTTTCACTCCCTTGCATTTTCGCCAGAAGGAGAAGCTAAAGCCCTCGAGGATCTCGCCATCCATGAAAAGGTAGAGCGAATCCCAAGAGGAGAGTCAGCAGTAGCCAAAGCAGTGGCTTTCATCAAGGAAAAAGGATTCCCAACGGTTGCGATCAATTCCTCTGCAACCAACGAAATGGCCGATGGACTTACCCATAGCCAACATGAGGAATTAATTGCCTTGATGGGTAGTGACAAGAACAAACTCGTTTCCTCCGAGGAGCTCGTGTACGAATGGCTATCCATCAAGCTCCCTGAAGAAGTAGAGATCCTCAAGAAAGCCGCACAGTTGGCTTCGGATTTCCAAGAGGAAGCCTATGCTATGATTGTCCCTGGCAAAACCACCGACGCAGACGTGGCTAAATTCTTGAAAGCCAAGATGGCAGAATATGGGGTGACAGATGCTTGGCACCCTGACCAAAACCCAAATGTCAACTCAGGTCCTGACCGTGGACATTCACATGCCACGGACAAGATTATTCAACCAGGAGATGTAATCCAAACTGACTTTGGAGTAAAATTATATGGCATCTGGGTGAGTGACATTCAGCGATTCGCCTATGTGTTGAAAGAAGGGGAAACTAGCGCTCCCAAGGACATACAGACCTATTGGGAAAATGGAAAAGCTGGTAGCCGTATTGCGTTAGCAGCCATGAAGCCTGGCGTAAAAGGAGAAGATGTAGACCGAGCGCAACGCGATCTAATGGATGCCAATGGATCCTTGTATGTGCCCTGGAGCACAGGCCACCCAGTAGGCTATGTGGCGCACGATGTAGGACCAAATCTAGGCGGTGCACGCATTCCCACGCCACGACCTGCAGCACAGAAACTCCTGAAAAAAGGGATGACTTTTGCCTTCGATGGATTTCACTGCTGGAAGCAGGCAGATGGAACTGAAAAAACCATCTCTGTGGAAGAAATGGCCGTGGTGAATGAAAACGGAGCCACTTACCTGATTCCCCCCCAAGAAGAATTGATCTTGGTTGGGAAAAAGTAAATTTCTAGGATTCTAAATAGCCAAAAGCCAGGGAAACCTGGCTTTTACTTTTTCTTCTTTTCGCATGCTAATCCTAAAACTTAGGGGGCAAATTGTAGTGCAGGAATCCCTTCCCAAAGCGCGACAAATTTTAACTTTTTCAACCTTTCAATTTTCGAATTGGTTAACTTTGAACAACCATAATCTTCCCTCTCCATGAACGAGCGCTACCTGCAGCGCGGAGTTTCCGCATCCAAAGAAGACGTACACCAAGCCATCTCCAAATTGGACAAGGGCCTTTTTCCCAAAGCCTTCTGCAAAATTGTAGAAGATACCTTGGGCAATGACCCCGAGTACTGCAACATCATGCATGCAGACGGAGCTGGGACCAAATCTTCCCTAGCCTATCTGTATTGGAAGGAAACAGGCGACTTGAGCGTCTGGAAGGGAATCGCGCAGGATGCCATCATCATGAATACGGATGACCTACTTTGTGTAGGTGCCACCACCAACATTCTGGTGTCTTCTACCATTGGTAGAAATAAAAATTTGATCCCTGGAGAGGTCATTTCAGCCATCATCGAAGGCACTGAAGAAGTGCTGCAGATGCTCAGAGACCATGGGGTCAATGTCGTGCTTACTGGTGGAGAAACAGCCGATGTGGGCGACTTGGTGCGTACCGTAATTGTGGACAGCACTGTGACTTGCCGCATGCGCCGGGAGGACATCATTTCCAATGATCGGATTCAAGCAGGCGATGTCATTGTAGGCTTGTCGTCTTTTGGACAGGCCAAATACGAAACAGCGTACAACGGAGGAATGGGTAGCAACGGGCTTACTTCTGCTCGACATGATGTGTTCAATAAAGTCTTGAAAACACGCTACCCAGAAAGTTATGACCCTGCCGTTCCGGACGCCCTCGTTTATTCAGGAAAATACCAGCTCACTGACCCTGCTCCTGGCACTTCAGTGGATATGGGAAAGTTGGTCCTATCTCCTACCCGGACCTATGCCCCCATTTTAGTAGACGTATTAAATTACATGCGTCCTCATATCCACGGTTTGGTGCACTGCTCGGGTGGTGCGCAAACGAAGGTGCTTCATTTTGTAGACAACGTACACATCATCAAGGACAACCTGTTTGATACGCCTCCCTTGTTTCGCGTAATCCAAGAAGAGAGTGGTACGGATTGGAAAGAAATGTACAAGGTGTTCAACATGGGCCACAGAATGGAAGTGTACCTAGACGAGCGCTATGCCGAAGAAATCATCGATATCGCTGAGTCCTATGGAGTGGAAGCACAAATCATCGGTCGAGTAGAGCCCCATACTGGCAAAAAAGTAACTATCCAAGGACCTTACGGCACCTTTGAGTACTAAGCGCGTACCCATTTCCTAATTCGGATCTTTTCTCCCAATAGCCATGCTTCGGATCTTACGTGTATTTGCTTGGGTACTAGGAATCCTACTTGGCTTGGGAATAGCCACGCTCACTACGGTAGACCGAAGTCCTGTTCCGGATCGCTCTTCCTACCAAAGCACTTTTGCAGACCTGGATAGCAGTACTTGGAGCAGCAGCACCTCCAGCTACTGGCTAGCAGGATGGGCAACAATCAATGTCACCCCAGACCAGCCTGCAGCGCTCGTAGGCTACTCCCCGCGAGGCCCCTACACCTTCGTCCAGGATTCCAGTCATGTCAAGGCCTTAAGCCTAAGCAATGGGACCTCAAGCATTGCCTGGCTCAATTACGAATTACTGATCGTGCATCCACAGCTGGCAGAAAAAATACGGGCAGGCGTTCGTCAAGCCGGGATCTCTTTGGATCAACTTATTTTCACAGCTACACATACCCATTCCGGTATGGGAGGATACATGCCTGGGCTTGCAGGTTCTCTTGCCTTTGGGGGCTACGATGAGCAGGTAGTTGAGCAATTGGTCGCTGGATCCGTGCGTGCATTACAAACGGCCCTCGCCAACCAAGACACGGTGAGCATCTCTTACAAAAAAACCAGTGTTCCGGACCTAGTTTCCAATCGTTTTATCAAAGATGGCCCAAGCGATCCTTTTGTGCGTCAAATGATCCTGAAGCGATTGGATGGAAAGCTAGCCACATTCCTTACTTATTCGGCACATGCCACTGCCTTGAGTTCCAAGTTTATGGGGCTTTCCGGAGATTACCCTGCCTACCTCACCCAGTACTTGGAAGAAGATAAGGTGGATTTTGCACTATTCGCGGCAGGCACAGTTGGGAGTCATCGACCGATGGCGGAAGGGAATACCCCCGAATTAGTGGGGGCTTATGCCCAAGCTATTTCTACAAGTCTCAGCGCGGATACCAGTAAAGTTGCTTTGCAAGGAGAATCCTTAATTCGCACGTCAAAGGTGGATATCCAATTAGGAGAACCCCAACTTCGCGTCACCACAAACTTGCGCCTGCGCCCCTGGCTCTTTCGATCCCTACTCGGGGAGGTTCCTGCCTACCTAGACATCACCCAAGTGGGAAATATCCTGTTCATTTCGAGTAGCGGTGAACTATCAGGTGTATTTTACAAGGCATGGGATGCCCTAGCCCAGGAGAAAGGGCTCCACTTGGTAGTTACAGTATTCAATGGGAGTTACATTGGCTACATCACGCCAGATGAGTTGTACGATGCCAAGTACCATGAAGTGCGTGAGATGAACTGGTTTGGTCCTGGAAATGGGGACTATTTTGATCGTCTCATTCAGGAAGTCATCCGCAAAGCAGAAAATTAATCCATAGTACCATGTCCCAACGAAGTGGGTTTTCCAGTATCCTTACCCTCCGCTGCCCAAGATGCAGAAAGGGGCCCCTTTTTCATGCGGGTACAATTTCAAGGCCGGGAAGTTTATTTACCATGCATTCGGCTTGTCCCCATTGCAAGCAATCCTACGAACCCGAGCCCGGGTTTTACTTTGGAGCCATGTTTGTCAGCTACGGCATCAATACCGCTCTTTTTATTACTTCATGGGTTGCTCTCCTGTTTATCTATCCCAACTATTCCTTGGGCTTGCTTCTCGGGATACTTGTGGCAGTAGTATTGCTTAGTTTGCCTTTCAGTTTCCGATTGAGCCGATCGATATGGTTGGCCTTGTTTGTACGGTTTGATCCCAGCACTAGGGATCTAGAAAACCTCTAAATCCAGAGCAGCAACCAAGGAATCCAGAAGGAGATTTCCATTCGTTGCCTTTTTCCCGTGGCCGAAAGTCCGGACTGAAAAAAAGTCAGGTAGTGCACCAAGAAAACGAGGAGCAGGACGCAAGAAAAGGGACGGTAAAACGAAGGCAACAAAATGAAGGAAGCCATGGTTCCAAAAATTCCCAAGAAGGCAAGTTTACGAATCCATTGAATCATTTGAATTGGGGGGAGCAGCATCGCAATAGAAATAAATCCATCTTGCCGATCATCTTCTCGATCCAAAAAGGAAAGCATCCATAAGTTGAGCAAGGCCAACATGAAAAATACTATTGCAAATGCCAGTGCTTGCCAGGACAAATCCTGGGCCTCAGAACGGAGTATTGGGAGCCATAAACTTCCAACTACATAGAACAAAGCAATGGAAACCTCTTTTAGGACGACGGGGCCTAACTTTTGAATTGCCCAGCGACAGCCTCCCATGGCTACAATGAGCACCAAGGTCAGCTGTAGCTCTTTATCCCATCCCAACCAGTAAAAGGCTCCAGTCAGGCCTGCAACCACAGCTACAAGAATACCTAGGGAAAGGGCAATCTTGTTTTGTCTGTAAAAGACTCTCCGTGGGGAACTACTCCCGTTGCTTTGCCTTGCATCCAGCAGATGGTCTAGACTGTAAAGCGTCCAAACCGCCAAAGCCAGTAGAATGTAAGTTGACCCTTCCAACTTCACATGAACAAGCTCTTGGAAAAAATACATGCTTGCCATAGCACCAAAGACCACATCCAAGGAAAGCCAGGAAAAAAGAAGTTGGAGTCGAAGAAGTTTAGACATCGCCTAAATTTAATTCCATCGCAGCATAGTGCCCAATGTATTCTAGATTTTTAGGTAAGTTTTTCTACATTTAAGCAAATTGAGCCATTCCATTCAATTCAATTGACCCTAAACCCCATCACATGAAAACCTTCTTCAGCCTCATTGCACTCCTGCTCCTTTCATTTCATTCGGTAGCGCAGGCACCCATTAAAATTGCCTTTGTGGGAAACAGCATCACCCAAGGACCCGGAAGGGAAAATCCAGAATCCTTTCCCTTGCAAGTGGGTAAAATTCTTGGAGATGCTTACGAAGTCAAAAATTTTGGAGTGGGAGGAAGAACCCTGTTGAAAAAAGGAGATTTTCCGTACTGGAATGAACCACAGTTCCAACAAGTAAAAGAGTTTCGCCCAGATGTCGTGCTCATCAAGTTGGGTACCAACGACTCCAAACCGCAAAACTGGGCACACAAAGCCGAGTTTGTTCAAGATTACCTGGACTTGATTGCCGAATTCCGAGACCAGATGCCTTCCGATGGCAAAGTATACGTGATCCTTCCAGTGCCCGTGACACGCGTGAATTTTGGAATTACACCAGATGTGATGAACAACGAGCAGCGTTTGATGCTGTTTGAAATCATCCAAAAGTCTGGTGCCGAAGTCATCGACTTGTACACGCCCTTGATGGATCGCCCTGAGCTATTGCCAGACGGCGTGCACCCCAATGCAGAGGGACTGGGAATCATGGCCCGAGTGATCAGTAGAAGGATTCGAATGTAAATCTGTCCACCCCTAAAAACAAAAAACCACAGCCTGGAACAAGCTGTGGTTTTTTTTATAGTTTGTAGAAATTACTTTCCAGCAAGTGCATTGGCACCTGCTACAATCTCTAAAATTTCATTGGTAATGGCGGCCTGACGGGTACGGTTGTACATCAACTTCAGCTCCTTCAGAAGCTCTCCCGCATTTTCCGTTGCCTTATCCATCGCAGTCATTCGTGCTCCATGCTCAGAGGCATTGGATTCGAGCACTGCTTTGTAAAATTGAATTCGCAAGGAAATTGGAACTAATTCTTCGATTATGTAGGTACGAGATGGCTCCAAAAGGTAATCTGTTTCCGAAGCATTACCAGCCTCAGTTTCCTGTGGGGCCATAGGCAAAAACTGCTCTACGCGAACCACTTGGGTAGCTACATTCTTAAATTCATTGAATACCAAGACCACATGATCGTAATCACCTGCCAAAAAGCCATCCATTGCGAATGAAGCAGCTTCCTTCACTACATCAAAATTCAATTGCTGGAAGACCCCGAAATAAGTATCAATCACAGTGTGATTGGACTTCTTGAAGTATTCGTATGCTTTTTTACCTAGTGGAAGTACAGTAATTTCAGCCCCTTCAAATTGCTCTTTGATGGCTGTATTCGTTGCCTTCAGAATATTGGTATTGAAAGCACCACAAAGTCCCTTATCTGAAGTGACTGGTACTAAAAGCACCTTTTTCACCTCACGCTTCGTTGCAAAAACAATGTCCGAATCTCCTTCAGAGGCAGCAGATACATTGTTGAGGATTGCAGTCAACTTTTGTGAATAAGGACGCATCTGAACGATCTTTTCTTGCGCTCTTCTCAGCTTGGCAGCGGAAACCATTTTCATGGCTTTCGTGATCTGCTGCGTCGACATGACCGAGTTTATTCGTTGCTTTACTTCCTTGAGGTTAGCCATCAGAGATTGCTTTGTGCGTATAACAAGCCCTGCCAGCTAGTCGGCAGGGAATTAATGAAATTTACTTCGCGTACTTAGGTGCTAGTTCAGCGGCTGCAGTAGCAAGAATTTTGCCTGCACCATCGATATCACCTTTAAGAATTAATTGAATTGCTTCTGGATAAGAGGACTCCAACAAAAGGTAGAACTCCTTCTCAAAAGCTCTCGCTTTTTCTACAGGCACCAAATCCATAAGACCTTTGGTAGATGCATAGATGATGGCAACCTGATTTGCTACAGAAACAGGCGAATACTGCGCTTGCTTCAAGATCTCCTGGTTACGACGACCACGCTCGATCGTACGCTTAGTAGAAGCATCTAGGTCAGAACCAAACTTGGAGAAAGCTTCCAATTCACGGAATTGTGCTTGATCCAACTTCAAGGTACCTGCCACTTTCTTCATGGATTTGATCTGCGCGTTACCTCCTACTCGAGATACGGAGATACCTACGTTGATCGCTGGACGAATACCAGAGTTGAACAAATTGGTTTCCAAGAATATCTGACCATCCGTAATGGAGATTACGTTAGTTGGGATGTACGCAGACACGTCACTCGCCTGGGTTTCGATGATAGGCAAAGCAGTCAAGGAACCTCCACCTTTTACCAAAGGACGGATAGAATCAGGGAGATCGTTCATCTGCTGCGCAATCGCATCAGATTGGTTGATTTTTGCCGCTCTTTCCAATAGTCTAGAGTGCAAGTAGAACACGTCACCAGGATAAGCTTCACGTCCTGGAGGTCTTCTTAAGAGTAGGGAAACTTCACGGTAAGCTACCGCTTGCTTCGAAAGATCATCATAAACTACAAGGGCAGGACGACCGGTATCTCTAAAGAATTCACCAATCGCAGCACCTGTAAATGGAGCAAAGAATTGCATCGGCGCTGGCTCAGAAGCAGGCGCTGCCACTACCACTGTGTATGGGAGAGCTCCGCCTTTTTCAAGGGCAGCCACCACACCAGCTACAGTTGAAGCTTTTTGTCCGATCGCTACATAGATACAGAATACCGGCTCACCTTTGTCGTAAAATTCGCGCTGGTTGAGGATCGCGTCAATTACTACGGCAGTTTTACCTGTTTGACGGTCACCAATCACCAATTCACGCTGTCCACGACCAATTGGAATCATGGCATCGATAGATTTGATACCGGTTTGAAGAGGTTCAGTAACTGGCTGACGGTAGATTACCCCAGGTGCTTTACGCTCCAAAGGCATTTCATATAAAGGACCTGTAATTGGGCCTTTGCCATCGATAGGGTTACCTAAAGTATCTACAACACGGCCAAGCATTCCTTCACCTGCCATGATAGAGGCAATTTTCTTGGTTCGCTTGACAGTATCTCCTTCTTTCACTCCTTTGGAGTCACCAAAAAGTACAGCACCTACGTTGTCCTCTTCGAGGTTCAGTACCATGGCCTTGAGGCCATTGTCGAACTCCAACAATTCACCGGCCTGAGCCTTAGAAAGTCCATAGATACGGGCTACACCATCCCCAACTTGGAGGACTGTTCCCACTTCTTCTAGTTCGGCTTCGGTTCTAGCACCAGAGAGTTGTTCTCTCAAGATTGCTGAAACTTCATCAGGTCTTACTTCTGCCATGATAGGATACGATTAAATATTTTCGTTAAAACTGTTTTTCGTAATGATTTTGAGCGAACTGCACGCGAAGGGCGTTCAATTTGCTACTAATAGACTCGTCCAATTGACGGTCGTTGACATTGAGTACAAATCCTCCGATCAAGGAAGGATTGATTTTTTCCTGCAGCTGTACTTCTTTCAAACCACTGATCTGCTTCACCAAAGCGACCAACTGGGCGCGTTGCGCTTCAGTAAGTGCAGTGGTAGTTACCACTTCAGCCACCTGAATGGAACGATACAAGTTGTACTGAGCGATAAACTCCTTTGCCACATCCAAAAGAATATCTTCTCTGTTTTTTCGAGATACAATCTCAAAAAATGATAGGGTCAATGGACTAGATCCCTTGGCAAAAAGGGCCTTCAATACTTTCAATTTTTTATCAGAGCCCAATACAGGGTTGGAAAGAGCTAAACCTAACTCACGGGAGCTTTTGCCCATCGCAGCTAAGGACTTGAAGTCTTCGAAAACCCCTTCCAGCTGTCCTTTTTCTATGGACAAATCCAAAATTGATTTGGCGTAACGGGAGGCAACTCGCTGGTTAGACATGCCGAATTAGTTAAGCTTAAGATCTTTGATAAACTGGTCAACAAGCTCCACCTGAGCTTTGTCATCCGAAAGTTTTTTGCGGAGCAATTTTTCAGTTACATCCAAAGTCAATAGCGCAACTTGATTTTTAACTTCAGTCAAGGCTGCTTTCTTTTCTGTTTCAATTACCGCTTTAGCAGTTTCAATCAATTGAGCTCCCTGCTTAGTTGCTTCAGTTTTGGCATCTTCAATCATTTTGACAGAAGCCTCTTGTGCTTTTTTCAAAATAACATCGCGCTCCAATCTTGCTTCCTGAAGCAATTTTTCGTTTTCTGCTTTCAAGTTAGCCATCTCGCTTCTGGCTGCTTCTGCTGCCTTTAGGGCACCATCAATGCTTGCCTCACGCTCTGCAAGGGTAGCCAACATAGGCTTCCAAGCAAACTTGACCAACAAAAACAAAAGGGCTAAAAAGCCAAATAGTTGCCAGAAAATCAGGCCGGCACTAGGTATGATTAGATCCATGGTAGGGAGGATTAATTTCGTGTTTGTTCAAAAGAAAGGGATTGGCCTAGCGCCAATCCCAACTCATTTGTTCTTAGAAGGCAACGCCACCTGCGTTCAATGCAATAAGTAGACAAATTACTACTGCAAACAGGGAAACTACCTCGATCAAAGCTGCAATGATTAGCATGGCAGTTTGGATCTTACCAGCAGCCTCAGGCTGACGAGCAATAGATTCCATAGCCTGGCCACCGATACGACCGATACCAAGACCTGCGCCAATCGCAACAATTCCTGCACCGATACCAGCACCCATAAGTGCAAACCCAGCAGTCAATAAGATAGAAGTTAACATAAACATTGGTTTTATAAATTGAACAAAGAAATTACACTTAATGGTGATCATCATGGTGATGCTCTGCTACAGCACCGCCAATATACATCGCGGAAAACAAGGTGAATACGTAGGCCTGAATAGTGGCTACGAGTAATTCAATCATATTGATAAAGGTCACCATCACTGTAGACAAGACCCCAATAGAATAAGATTCAAAAATAAAGACTAAGGCAATGAATGCCAAGATCACAATGTGTCCTGCAGTGATCGCTACAAAGAGACGCACCATCAAGGCGAAAGGCTTCGTAAACAATCCAATAAACTCTACCACTACAATGATAGGAAGTAGCGCCGCTGGCACCCCTGGAGTGGCAAATACGTGCTTCCAGTAATCCTTATTTCCATTCACATTGACAATCACAAAGGTGATCATCGCAAGGGTGAAAGTCACCGCAATGTTACCTGTTAGGTTGGCAGCACCAGGAAGCAATCCCAACAAGTTGCCCGTCCAAATAAAGAAAAACAAGGTCAGGAGGTACGGAACGAACTTCATGTGCTTAGGCCCAATCGCCTTCAAAGCAATCTCATCGCGGACAAAAATCACAATTGGCTCCACAAAGGAAGCTGCACCCTTAGGAGCTACTGCTCCATGCTTGCGGTAGTGGCCGGCTGCAGAAATGGAGAAATACAACACAAATGCAATCACCACAAATAGCATCGCTACGTTTTTGGTAATTGAAAAGTCAATAATTGAACCTCCGTCTACTCGACCCAGGTGATCGTGGTCATCAATATAGATGCCTTCGTGAGCAAATTCTTTACCGAATTTGTGTGTCTCTGGATTTTGAAAATCACTGGAAGTAAAGAATTCAAGACCTCTGTCAGATGAATAAGTGATCACCGGCAATGCCAAAGTAATGTGGGTATGACCTACATTAAAAAAATGCCATTCGTGCGAGTCCTTGATGTGGTGCATGATGAACCCTGTCGGGTCTTCCTTGCCTTCTTCCGCCTCTTTTCCGGCAGCAAAAGAGAGTCCAGAGAAATTCAGCAAAAGCACTGAAAATAAAAGACTTAGTAACAAAAATTTGCGCGTCATCTACTCGTTTTTAGGAAGCCTACTTCGAATTCGGGCGCAAGTTAGAAATAAAGGTGTAGATATCAAAAATCATGTAGAACAAAAAAATGATAAAGAAATTGGCGATAAACAGAATAATATTTTCCAAACCCATCACTACAAGGATGCCAATAAAGCCCAAAGCACTCAAGGTACGGATAAGCATTCCGAGTATTTTCAATGCGAAAAAATTTTCTGGAGATTTAGAATAAAGCCAAAGGGTAACGACACTGAGAAGGTAGGAAAGTCCAGCCATGAATCCGAAAATGGTCCAAATTGTGGAATGGACAAGTTGAGGCACTAAAAATTGTAAAAGAAGAACTATCCCTGCCAGGAGTAAGGACACCATCACGTAGTTAAAATGAATGGAAGAAGTGAGTTTCATATTGAAATCAAAAATTCAAAGGTACTTGATTTTAACCGTTCCTACTTGTCCTGCTGCATGGATTTCCAAAGCGAGTAAAAGGCAATTGGGACAGCCGCAAAGGAACATAGGAGGATCCAAAAGGGAAATTTTATACTGGATTGTTGTTGAATCCACCAACCTAAGGCAGTACCTCCACCTATGGTTGCAAATAGTTGGAAGGACAAGCCCATGTATTTGGCCCAAGTTGGTAGTTGTGGTCCCTTTGAATTGGCATCTGACTGATTTGTACCCATTTCTCAAAGTTAATGAATTCCAAATGGAAGAATTCACCGGCTCAAAAGAATAATACCTGAGCTCCTTCGTTCGGTAAGTGCAGTAAAAGCCCTAATTTGGTGTCTTGAATTGTACTCAAAACCCATGCGGCAACAAGTAAGGTATGTATTAGGTCTGTTGGTGATTTTTTTGGCGGCTTGCTCCTCCCAAAGAAATACCTTTACCAACCGTGCTTTCCACAACCTTACGGCCCATTACAACGCCTATTTTTTGGCAGACACCAAAATCAAGGCTGCAGAAGATCAAGTGGTTGCAAATTACAAAGAGGACTATACCCAAATCCTCCCTGTTTTCATTCCAATCGATTCAGCGACCATTCAACAAAACAAAGTTTCTCTAGATTCCGCGAGGGAGCTCTCCTCCAAAGCCATTGACTGGCATCGGATATCGAAGTGGGTGGATGACAGCTACTACTTAATTGGTAAGATTGACTACCTCCAAGCGAGGGTAGACGATGCCAAAAACACGTTTCGCTACGTCAATAGCCAAAGCAAGGACAAGGACCTGCGACACAAAGCGCTCATCAGCCTCCTCCACCTCTACATCGATCAAGATGCAGTAGAAGAGGCCAACTTTACGATCGACTACTTGTCCAAAGAAAAGGACATCAACACGGACAACACCTTTGACCTGTACAAAACCCTCGCCTACTATTATGAAAAAAGGGGCGATCAAAATGGAGTGATTGGAGCGCTAGATCGTGCCATAAACTATACTTCAGTCAAAAAAGAACGCTCCAGACTCTACTTCATCCTTGCACAACGCTACCAACGCGAAGGATTGGATGCGCTAGCATTTGATTATTTTCAGAAGTCTTTGGAAGGAAATCCCCCTTACGAGCACACCTTTTTTGCCACCCTTTTTGCACAGCAAGTGGCCGAACTCAATGCCACAAAAGACCTAAAGAAGGTTCGGAACTATTACGAAGACCTCTACAAGGACCCTAAAAACAAAGACCTCAAGGATGTTGTGATTTTTGAGAGCGCCTTATTTGAAGAAAAACAAAACAACATCCCTTTAACCCTCGAGCTCCTTCACCAAGCAGCTAAAGAACCCGGATCTATCCCCCGCGTGAAAGGATACATTTACCAAAAGCTGGCGGAAATCAAGCTCGACCAATTTAAAGACTACCGCGCCACCAAATACTACCTCGACAGCGCACTCACCTTTATCAAAGCAGAGGATCCCGTGGCAAAGCAGCTTGCCGAAAAAAAGACAAGTTTGGATACCTATGTTTTCCATTTTGAACGCATTCAAAAAAATGACAGCTTGATACAGTTGGCCTCTTTGACGGAGGAGGAACAAGTTATCCGAGCTCAAGAATTCCTAATTACCGAAAAGCAGCGCCTTGCAGACTTAAAAAAGGAGGATAGTCCAAGTAAGTCGCCCTCCATTTTTGATAATTTATTGGCTTTTGGCGATTCGGGAAATGGATCTACTTTCTACTTCGGAAATAGTTCAGCCTTACAACAAGGAGCTATTGAGTTTGTGCGAACCTGGGGCAATCGACCCCTCCAAGACAATTGGAGACGGAAAGCAGCCCAATTTCAAGCTGCTGATGAGTCAACACCACTAGTAGCTCAGGATTCGACTGACGCTGACAGTTCCGCTGACTCTACAGGCCTGCCCTCCGTGGAAACCCTGCTTGCATCCATCCCCAAGAGTCCAGCGCAACTTGAACAGGCAAATGGTGAGCTAGAGGACTCCTATTTCGAATTGGGCAAGGTGCTGTTTTTTCAATTGAAAGAAGCGCAACGAAGTGGAGAATACCTGGAACAGCTTATTCAAAAATATCCCAAGACGGTAAAAAAGCCAGAGGCTTATTACCTACTCTATCTAGGACAAAAAGAGCAAAAGGGAGATGGCAATACCTATGCTCAACTGCTCAACCTGGAATTTCCAGAATCACCGTACACCTTCTCAGTCAATAATCCAGAAGCTGGAGTAGGAAATAAAGGTTCTTTGGAATCCGCCAAAGGGTATGAGCAGGCCTACGAAGCCTACTATTCAGGAGATTATTCCCAAGCGAGGGCCTTGGTTTTTGCTACCCTAGAAAAATACCCCCTTACCCGAAACACAGAGAAGCTCCTCCTGCTCAATGCCATGGTCACGGGTAAGCAGGAAAGTAGGGAACAATTCAAACTCAAGCTCGAGGAGTTTATCCAAAATGCGAAAGAGGAAGAGTTGATCACATTAGCCAAAGCCATGCTACAGCCACTGTTGAGCTCAGAAGAACTAGCCGCTAAATCAAGTTCCTCAGCTGTAGCACAGGAGGATCAGGCTCCAAAAAAGGAAGAGGTCAAGGAAAATGTTGGAGAAAACTTGGCAAAGGAAAGCCCTTACAAGGCTACTGATGACCAAACCCATATATTTGTAGTGGCTTTGTCCCCTTCAGATGTGGAAACGGCCAAGAATTTGCTTGGAGATCTAGAAGCATTCCATACCCAGTCCTTCGGAAATGCTAGGCTGCGAACAGGAAATATGAATTTGAGTGCACAACTGTCAATTTTTATCATCAGCCCCTTCTCCAATGCAGAGAAAGCGATGGACTATTTGAAAACCTTTAAGGAAAAATTCACTTCGATTGGACTAAAGGAAGAAGTGAAAGCCAATTCCTTTTTTATATCCATTGAAAACTTCCAAGTTTTAAACAAAAACAAAGACCTGGAAGAATACCTAGAATTCTTTACCGCTACCTACCGATAAGTCATGTTTAAACCTGGACCTTTTACCCAAGAAAATTGGGCATCCAAAACAATAAATTATTTGTGGAAGGCCTTTTTGGGAGGCTTAGTCTTTTTTGTCCTTTTTGTCTGGATGGTGAGCATCAATTTTCTTGGATTGTTCGGAACACTACCTGATTTCAAGGCCCTAGAAAATCCAGACAGTGAATTAGCCTCTGGACTGTATTCCTCAGACGGGGTACTTTTAGGAACTTTTGCGCGCGAAAACCGCAGCCCAGTAACCTATGAGGAGCTAGCTCCCAATTTGGTTCAAGCCCTAATCGCTACGGAAGACGAACGATTTGAAGAACACTCAGGCATTGACCTTCAGGCCATGCTGCGTGTCTTTGTGAAATCCATTATCCTTCGCCAGGATGCAGGGGGAGGATCCACCCTAAGCCAACAAACCGCCAAAAACCTTTTCAAAACTAGAACAGATGCGAGCTCAGGGTTTTTAAGCAATATTCCAGGCCTGCGGATGCTAATTGTAAAAACAAAAGAATGGATTGTAGCCACGCAGCTCGAACGCGCCTACACCAAAAACGAGATTCTTACGCTTTACTTGGACACTTCGGAATTTGGATCCAATGCATTTGGAATAAAAACAGCATCAAAAACCTTTTTCAATAAGCTACCTCAAGAGCTAACCATCCAAGAATCAGCCGTTTTGGTAGGCTTATTCAAGGCCCCTACTTACTACAGCCCTGTATTCAACCCTGAAAACTCCCTCAGAAGACGAAATACCGTGCTCTCCCAAATGGTAAAAAACGAGTTTCTAACTGAAACCGAGTACGACTCTATTTCCAAATTGCCCATTGTCCTTGACTACCAAGTTCAAAACCAGAATCAAGGCCTCGCCACCTATTTCAGAGAAATCGTAAAAGCAGACCTCATCAAGTGGTCCAAAGAAAATTTGAAGTCTGATGGAAGTGCCTATGACCTGTTTGGAGATGGACTGAAGATCTACGTGACCATCGATAGCCGCATGCAGCGCTATGCGGAAGAATCCATGAAAGACCACATGAGAGAGCTCCAAAAAGCCTTTTACAAAGAAATGGGTACAAGAGACCCTTGGATCAATGAAAGTCTTCAGGTCATTCCAAACTTTATTGAAACAGCAGTTACCCGCACGGAGGCATACCGCCTATTGAAAAAACGATACGGTGACAATACGGACTCAATCGACCTAAAGCTGAACGAAAAGAAGAAAATGCGGATTTTCTCTTGGGAAGGAGAGCGCGATACCTTGATGAGCACCATGGATTCCATGAGGTATTACAAGAAATTCCTGCAAACAGGCATGATGACGATGGATCCAGCTACGGGCCATATCAAAGCCTGGGTAGGAGGCATTGACCACAAGTACTTCAAGTTTGACCATGTGAAGCAAGGAAAAAGACAGCCTGGATCCACATTCAAGCCCTTTGTCTACGCTGCTGCGATCGAAAATGGCTACAGCCCTTGCTATTCTGTAGTGGATCAACCTGTGGAAGTATACATTCCTGGTCAGCCTGCCTGGAGCCCATCCAATTCCGATGGCAAATTCTCCTATGAGCGGATGACGATCCGAAAGGCCATGGCCCAGTCGATCAACTCCGTGACCGCTTACATGATGAAAAAATTGAGCCCATTGATAGTCATTGAAACGGCTAGACGCTTGGGCATTACCAGTGACCTGGAGGAAGTTCCTTCCTTGGCTCTAGGTGTAAATGATGTGAGCGTGTTCGAAATGGTGGGTGCCTTTGGGACTTTTGTCAACAAAGGGGAGCACATCACTCCCTATTACATTGACCGAATTGAAGACAAGAATGGAAACTTGATCCATCAATTTACCCCAAAGAAAAAGCCGGCCATGAGCGAGGAGCATGCCTACTTGATGACCTACATGCTGAGAGGTGGATTTGAAGAAGAATCAGGCACGAGCCAAGGTGTAGCAAGCGCCATTCGCGTAGGCAATGAACTAGGTGGAAAAACAGGTACCACTCAAAATGGTTCCGACGGATGGTACATGGGAATTAGCAAAGATCTCGTATCAGGCATTTGGGTAGGTGGAGATGATCGTGCCATCCACTTCCGAAGCTGGTCAGCTGGTCAAGGCGCCAAAACTGCCCGACCCATCTGGGCGAAGTTCATGGCAAAAGTATACGATGATGCCAGTTTGGGCTACACCAAAGGTCCTTTCCCAAGGCCGGAACGACCCCTAAGTATCGAAATTGATTGTGATAAATACGAGTTCGACAGTCAACAAAACGCTGGCTTTGATTACGATGCCAAGAAAAATGATTTCTAAACTTGGATCAACCCATCTAAAAACAGCCTACTTGTTGGGCTGTTTTTTTTAATTTCACCCCATGCTTTCCTCCTCATTTCTGCCCGAAGATCACCTTTCCTTACCGGATCAGCCAGGCGTATACAAGTATTACAACTCCGAGCAGGAATTGATCTATGTAGGCAAGGCCAAAAGCCTGAAGAAGCGCGTCAGCAGCTACTTCAATAAAAATAGTGGCATCAATCTCAAAACAAGGCGAATGGTCAAAGAAATCGCCAAAATTGAGATCACCCTTGTCAACTCCGAATTAGATGCGCTACTTCTTGAGAACAACCTAATCAAGAAAGCCCAGCCCAAATACAACATCCTCCTACGGGACGATAAGACCTATCCTTATTTGCTGCTCACCAAGGAAAGCTTCCCTCGACTTTTTCCTACACGCAAGTACATCCCAAAAAGAGGAACTTACTTCGGCCCTTTTGCAAGTGTCAAAGCCATGAATACGGTGCTTGACCTGTTGCGAGAGTTATTTACCATTCGCACCTGCAACCTAGATCTCTCTTACCTCAAGATCAAGGAAGAGAAATACAAGGTTTGCCTGGAATACCATATCGGCAATTGCCAAGGACCTTGTGTGGGCAAGCAGCTCGAATCAGACTACCTCGCAGACCTCGAACAAGCCAAACACATCCTGAAGGGCAACTTATCGCCCGCGAAGACATACTTCAAGCAGCGCATGGAAATCTTGGCCGAAAAGCTGGCCTTTGAACAAGCTCATCAAGTAAAAACCAAGTTGGAACTTCTTGAAAAGTACCAGGCCAAATCCTTAATCACTAATCCCAGCATCGCCAATTTGGATGTATGCACGCTAGTGGCTGATGAGAAAACTGCTTACGTGAACTACATGCGCGTAAAGAATGGGGCCATGATTACTTCCAAAAACGTAGAGTTGAAAAAACGATTGGATGAATCTGAGCAAGAACTTTTAGTGACCGCCTTGATCCGCCTTCAGGATCAATTTCAAAGCGATGCAGAGGAAATACTAGTCAACCTAGACCTAGAGCCTATCGAAGGGCTAAACCTCAGCGTTCCAAAAATTGGCGATAAGAGAAAGCTGATTGAATTGTCCCTCAAAAACGCACTCTATTACAAAAAAGAGAAGGCACTCCTACTGGGCCTCAATCAAGACAAAAAAGATCGGGTCATCCGGCAACTACAGCAAGACCTAAGTCTTCAGGAAATCCCCGACCACATCGAATGCTTTGACAATTCAAACATTCAAGGTACGAACCCGGTAGCAAGCATGGTTTGCTTCAAGCAGGGAAAACCAGCAGTTAAAGAATATCGACACTACCACGTAAAAACAGTCGAAGGACCTAATGATTTTGCCAGCATGAAGGAGATTGTCGGGCGTCGCTACAAGCGGCTTCTCGAAGAAGCGCTGCCCCTTCCTAAGCTAGTGGTAATCGATGGGGGCAAGGGCCAATTGTCCTCTGCGGTGGAAGCCTTGCAAGAACTTGGGATTTATGGAAAGATGCCCATCATCGGCATTGCCAAGCGACTGGAGGAAATCTATTTCCCTGGGGACCAATACCCCATTCACTTGGATAAAAAATCCGAAAGCTTGATGCTGCTCCAGCGGATCCGGGACGAAGCTCACCGCTTTGCGATTACTTTCCATAGGCAGGTGCGTAGTAAAAAAGCACTCAATAGCCAGCTGACCGACATTGAGGGGATTGGAGCACTGACCGCACAGAAATTACTAAAGGAGTTTAAATCGGTGAAAAAAATCCAAATGGCTTCGGAAGAGGACATTTCAGCAGTAATTGGCGCTGCCAAGGCTAAAGTCCTCCTTGCTGAGTTAGCAAAAAATAAAGCCTCGAATTAATTCGAGGCTTTATTTTTTACCATTCCCAAACTGAATTTTCAAATTCTAGGAGGTTGTATTCAAAGGCGAGTGCATCCAAATAGGCTTGCATTTTTCGCCGATCCGCGGGCGTATTTTTATTGACCAAGTCGATGATCAAGGCCTCACTGTCATTGGTGTAGCGAGTCACTACTGACCTGAATAGTCGAGATTCAAAAGCCTCATTGTAGGTAATGCTTTTTGAAATGTTTTTAAAGTTAATCCATCGCGCATCCGGATGTTTTGCAAAATGGGTCACGAAGTCTTTGTACCGGATAAATCCTACGGTCTTCTGAAAGCCCACCCCTGAATTCGGATCCGCATTGGTTTCTGCAGGCATCACCAATTGAATGTACTTGATGTCAAACTTAAATTGGGAATGCTGTCTATCAAAAACAAAGTCCTCTTTGAAATCTAGAAAAAACAATTGCTTGACGAAAATAGAATCCTGAAAATCTGTTTTCCAAAAAGTGGAATCAAACTGTGCTATCGAAAGCGGTTGAGTAAAGTTTTCATCTGCAAAAATCTCCAAAGCATTTTGTTTTACTGCTTTGTAGATGTGATTGATGATCCCATTTTCTTTATTATCCCCAGAACCGTAGAGGGGAATATTGTATTTCTCACGCAAATCGATTCTTCTCCAAACTGAGATTTGATACATCTTGTCATCCTCACGAATGCGCTTGGCAGAATATACCGTATCCATGGCATACTGCCGTGTCCCAAGACTAGAAGGATTAACAGAAGTGGCAACTTGTGCCGCTGCCTCACCAACAAAGCCAAGGACGACCAAGCAAGCAAACAAAGTGTATCTCAAGAATAGTTTCATAGCAATTATGGTTTTAGCATACTGAGAAGCTTACTTCACGCGTACCGTTATTACCCCACGGAAATCCATAGGTATTTTTTCTCCTCTAAAATTAGTTCTAGTAATTTGGTTGATTCGGATCACAAGGATGTCTCCAGAAGCAGCCCCTCCAAGTAATCCTCGAATCCCTGCACCAATGGAAACTGGAGCACCTCTTGGCACATCATTTCGAACCAAGGTGATCTCTCCTCCCGTAACTGCGAAATTAGCATCCTTAGCCATGGTTCTGGCGAAATTTGGATCAGATTTGGCAACGATTTTTACACCGCTCAACACATTGGTGGTTTGTGCTTGGCTAATGTCCAAGTCAGATCCATTGGCTGCTAACACACTGATGGTAGGATTGGGAACTGGTTTGATATCAAATGTCTCATCCCCAATTTTATTTCCTCCACTGCTAACCCCAATAGTCACCTTTCCACTTGCATTAGGCACAACGGTCACCTGACCAGCTTTTGCACCTTTAATCTTATCTCCATTCGTAACTGTAAACTCAGGAGCATAGGCATTACCTAAAGCAGGTACATCGATGTTCAAATCATTCGCACAACCCGCATACAGCTGCTGCACTACTTCTGAGGTGATTTTAATAACTGGTTGCGCTACAAAATATTCATATTCTATAGGCAAAACCTTGTCTTCTCCTCCCACATTGGTAACGATCTGACCTCTCAATACCTTCTTCGCTACTCCTTTGTCATCGTAGCTTGCTGCTGGAGTGGCCACAAATTCAATTTTACCAAAACCTTTAGCATCTACTGGAATAGATCTCCCATCCAAAGACATCGTTGGTGATGCCGAAGAAGAGGAAGAGGCGATAAACATGGTGCCTTCAAACTTTGTACCTGCCGCAACCACATTGGAAATTGCAGAGATTTTGGCTTCTGTGATATCCGCTTTGAAATAAAACGAACCGATTGTATTTGCGATCGTGGTCAACGATTCATTTTCAATATTCAATACTTCGTTTTGAAACTGAGACAAAATCGCAATGGCAGCTCCTACAGGAGATTTAACAAAATTGAGCGAAACAAAACTTTTGTTTCTGGCCTCTAAATCATTTGCAAACAAATCAATTTCAGATGCGTCTTTCGCAATTGGACGAAAAGCCAAATTTGTGATACCAACACCCTTTAGAATTCCTTCTACTGTTTTGGGGAAATCATTCAATTTTTTCTTTAGCTCTTCCCCTTTTCCCTGATTGACAAACAAATTTCCCGCAGCCTCAGTATTTTTTAAAGAGGAGTTTACAAAATTTCCTTCTTCATTTTTGGCATTGGACTGTTTGATCAATTCCAATTTAAGTCCTTCTAGGTAATCGTAGATTTCCTTGGATGCAGCTCTTACCTTTTTGGAAGCTGCAACTTTCGGTAGATCCTTTTCATTGTTCCCTTGTTGAGCAATGGTATACTCAATGGAACCTACCATGGACTCATTTTTTAATACGTAATTCTTAGAAGTTCGCTCCATCCCATCGTTGAGAAGGACAAACTTCTGGAGAATCTGATTACTTACCTGGAGGGCCAAAAGGGCCGTCAATACCAGGTACATCATCCCGATCATCCGTTGTCTAGGTGTTTCTTTACCTCCTGCCATGTGTATCTAATTAATGGATATAAGAGATAAAATTATCCTCTGATGGCAGTAAGCATGCCACCATAAATCTTGCTCAAGGCACTAACATTTTGATTTAATTTGACCATCTCCTCCTTAAAGGCTTGGGTTTCATTGCCCACCTCAGTAAAGCTGGTCATCGCAGTAGACATGTTTTTGTAGAAATCTGCACGTGCCTTCTTCTGCTCGTTACTGTCTTGAAGTTCCAACTCATACACTGCATTCAAAGCAGTCAAGTTCTTGGTTACTGCTTGGATCTGTACTTGGTAGGCCTGGGCATCCTGAGAGGCTGAAGACATGGCCATCAAAGCCGCCGCTGTTTGCGCGTAGGAATCATTCATGCTAGCCAACGTCTTGGAAGCCGTCTGCACTTGCGCTGCATATTCTGTGGTAGCTACTGCGGCGTCAGCAAGATTTCCCATTTTCTCAGCAGAAGAAGCCAAGTTTTTCATTCCCTTACCTAAGCTCTCAATCAACTCGGGTCCAATATTGGCCTGCTGAAGCATGTTGTCCAACTGAGCAGCTACAGGATCTCCAGAAACTGCCACGGCTCTTTTCTTAGCTGGCTGCGCGGTTCCTTCTTCATCCAATTCAGGATATACTTTGCTCCAATCCACTTCTTTTGGGCTCGGCTCAAATGCAGATAAAAAGAAGATAATGGCCTCGGTAGTCAAGCCTATACCTATCATCCAGTTTGCACCTTGCAAATCCAAGATTTTAAACATTGCACCTAGAATTACGACTGCTGCACCGATACCGTAGATTTTCGGCATCACCTTGGAATAAAAGAAATTGCTCTTACTAGCCATCTGAACTTAATTTTTGTAGGGTATAAATTTATTTTTGGGTGAAGGAAATTAC
The DNA here is from genome assembly GCA_041175425.1 of Bacteroidota bacterium. Lineage (GTDB taxonomy): Bacteria > Bacteroidota > Bacteroidia > Cytophagales > Cyclobacteriaceae > Algoriphagus. Next base: position 24,453 of record JBEDEY010000168.1, read on the forward strand.
CTTCTCATTCGCTTGTTAAGCTTCGCATCCATGGAAGCTGATCGACCGATAAAGGTCATAACCGTACGAAATCCAATGTGCGCTTGAGCCACATCTTGGTATTCGTAGGTACGGGTGGATGTTTCTAAATAGTGTCCAATGTCTTTCCAACTTCCTCCACGAACAATCTTTTTAGGCTCGTTTTCATCCAAATACACAGGATCCAAATCCCAAGTTTCTGCTCTAGAAGTAACCTTGTAGGCATCCATTACCCATTCGGAAACATTACCTGCCATGTTGTACAATCCAAATCCATTGGGTGCAAATACATCTACTGGGGCAGTGTAAGTAAAACCATCGTCGATGTAATTTCCTCTGCCTGGCTTAAAGTTGGCCATCAAACAGCCTCTTTTATTCTTCAAATAAGGTCCTCCCCAAGGGTACTTCGCAATCTCTTTGCCTCCTTTGGCAGCATATTCCCATTCTGCTTCGGTAGGTAATCTGAATGCAGGAAGGTCAAACTCGATGTCGTCGTTTGCACGGAGGTGGTAGGTTCTCCACTCGGCATATTTCTGAGCCTGATCGTAAGAAACCCCCACGACAGGATAGGCATCAAAAGCAGGGTGGTCAAAATAAAACTCCATCAACGGATCGCCATAGTGGTAGGCAAAGCTTTTGGTCCAAACCGTGCTATCTGGCTTCAGGTCATTTAGCGTGAAGGTAGGCGCTGCCTTGAGTGTGGTGGGTGTACCTGTGTCTAATTGACCAGATTTTACCGCCTCCAAAAATTGGCGATACTTGTTGTTGGACACTTCGTATTTGTCCATAAAAAATTCAGAAATCGTAATCTGCTTGTTCAAAGATGCTTGCGTGTAGGCAATATCCTCATCGGATTGGCCCATCCAAAAGGTACCTGCTTTGATAGGAACCATGTCGAGGGGAAGATTTTGCTTCCAACGAATTCGCTTCGCTACTCCTGTTACCTCTCCTTTTCGATTTGCTTTATCGCTGGCCATTCCCTTTTTATTGAATAGCCCACAACTTGACAAAAGGGATATGAATACAACCCCCACGACAAGTGATGAAAAAGGAAATTTCATTCTAGTGTACATAAATGACTTTTTTAGAGTATCATCAAATCTTTGGCCAAACTCGCCAACTTATGAAAATGACGTCGAAAGTTAGCTTATTTTAGGTTAATAAAACAAATACAGGAGGGGTAATTGCTCCTTGTAAGATTATAGTAACCACGAATTTGTCTAATTATTGTCCTGATAAATTCCTTAAAACCTAAATCTGGGCGTCCGCTGAATGACCCGATTCACTGTCTTAGAGACATCAGACCAGGCATAGCGCAGCATCAATTCATGGGAAGTAGGCGCCTTGGCATCTAGCCCCCCAACCACCAAATCAAAGGCGTAACCCAACTTTAAGCTATTGTCTTTCAATAGGCTATACCCCAGAATTAAGGACAGAGATTCCTCTCCTCGATAGGCGAGCCCTCCATTTACTTTATTCTGGATTGTGGCTATAACGCTCACCTCATAGGATAAAGTATGGGTGCCTAAAGATTTTAATAAAATACTCGGTTCGATTCGCAACTGCCCCAAGGGACGCATCCGATATCCCATCAATAAATAATTGTGCAGCTGAAGCCGATTGGCATAACTCCCATCACCAAAATCAAAGGAAGCTTGGTTGAGATGCCTTCCACTAAGTCCAACAAAAAAATTGCCTCCATCCACGAGTAGACCAGCACCCATATCCAGTGCCAGTTGTGTCTCAGTTCCCGATTGAGGCAAACTAGGTTCTGGATTTACAAATTGCAGCTCTTCGAAATCCAAGGTACTATTGGATAGCCCCATGTATCCTCCAAAGCTGAGTTGCGTTCGTTGAATTTTCTTGTGATAGCTGCCTTGAAGATTGACTTCCAAGTTGGACGTAGCCCCAAGTCGATCGTTGATCACCGTAAGTCCATAGCCAAAATTCTTCTCCTTAAGCCTACCCTGCAGGGCAATCAATTGGGTAGTCGGTGCAGTCCCAGCACCGGTGGTGGTGGTATAGCCTTGCCATTGGGTTCGATGAAATGCGGCGAATTGAAGTCCTCCCTCTTTGCCAGCTAAAGCAGGATTAAAAAAAGTCCCCGCGGAGAGGTATTGTGTAAACTGGGGGTCTTGCTGCGCAAAGACTGTCCCAGATACAAAGAGCACTAGGATAAATCCCATTGCCCTAAAAAATCTAACCCATTCGTTTTTTCTACTCATTTTGGATGTGGAGTTCCCAAATTTAAACTAGTCTAGGAATTTAAACTGAGAAACCACAGAAAATGATTCTAAGAATTACAAATTATTGGCTTTTTTGATAAACAATTCCAATGCGCCTGTCATACTTGGAGCATTTGGCATCGGTGCTTCAATGTCCAACATCAGCCCCATGTCACGCACGGCTTTGGCTGTGGTAGGCCCAAATGCTGCAATTCGAGTTTTTCCTTGCACAAAATCTGGGAAATTTTGACGCAAAGATTTGATTCCAGAGGGGCTAAAAAAGGCCAAAATATCGTATTTGACGTCAGCCAAATCAGACAAGTCTGCTGCAACGGTATGGTAAATGATGGCTTCTGTGAAAGCGATCCCTTGTTTCTCCATGTAGCCTGGAATATCGTCCTTACGGATATCCGAACATGGGAAAAGGTATTTTTCGTTTTTGTGCTTTTTGAAGTAGTCAAAAAGGTCTTCTGCGGTCTTCAAACCTACGAAAAGCTTACGCTTTCGAATCACAATGTACTTCTGTAAGTAATGTGCTGTTTGGTCTGAAATGCAGAAATACTTCATTTCAGCTGGCATTTCGATTTTGAAATCCTTACAGATTGCAAAAAAATGGTCGATCGCATTCCGACTCGTAAAAATGATCGCCGTATGCTTCAAAATATCTATTTTCTGCTTTCTGAATTCTTTGGGGGGAACAGGCTCCACCTTGATAAATTGCCTAAAATCGATCTTCAACTTATACTTTTCTGCAAGCAGGAGATAAGGAGAATTTGCTTCGGTAGGTTTAGGTTGAGAAACCAGTATGCTTTTTACTGGGGTATAGCGATCTTTTGGAGCTGCACTCATGCTGGGAGTTCCTTTTACGTTCAACACATCACTGGGCTAGTACCAAAATCCATTTGGTCAAAACCAAAAACGGTACTATTTCAGCTAGGCAAAGGTAAGTAAATAAATGGTATTTCTTAAAATTCAACCGATTCATCATAATCAAGAAGAGTCCCATGACCCCAAAGAGGTACACCCAAAAGACCCCTTTCATGAGATTTGAAAACACGATTTCTAGTGCGTAAAAGTCATTAATTACAAAAAAGGTGGTCGCAATTAAAACCAGCGTAAATCCAAAAGTGATCAGTCGAAGCAAGTAAAAAAAATGGGCAAACTCAGACTTACCCAAGTCAAAAAGAAAGGCCATCAATTTGATTGCAGAGAACTTCAAGATGGTCAACACCAAGAGAAAGATAGATGCTAACCCCCAAAAAAGCAGCAGTGAAAGTGAAGAAATCCCACCCCAATCTTCAATCCAATCCGGTCTGAAAATAACAATTCCTGTAACCAAACTCTGCGCGAGGATCATGGAAACAAGAAACAGGAAAGACAAAATATCAAAGGAAAATACTTTTTGAAGCCCTCCACTTTCTGAAAAATCTTCTGCTTTAATCAC
>JBEDEY010000169.1:0-5081 GCA_041175425.1 Bacteroidota bacterium
TCAAAACAAAGTATTTCCATCGAGCAGCCGTTTGGCTAAGGGATTGCATCAGATTTTAGACTTTTAGGTAAAGAAAGAGTTTAAGGCCGCTGGCTTTACCTTTGAAAAAAATAACAGCAACTTACCCTGGTAGCATTGTCTGATTTTTAGGAAGCCAAACAAATAATTGGGGGGGATATTTTTAAGTAATTCAGTTCATGCCCATAAAAAAAACGCGCTAGAATTAATTCCAGCGCGTTTTTAATGCGATCAGATTAGGAAGGTTACTTTGGAAGTACCACGCTGTCAATCACGTGGATCACTCCGTTGGTGCCTTTCAAATCAGCAGCAACTACATAAGCTGCGTTTCCAGCTTCGTCAGTCAATTTCACTTTACCGTTATCCATAGAAGCAGTTAGTTTTCCACCGCTCACGGTAGTCAAGGTCACTGAACCTTTTCCGTTGGTGATTGCGGCAACTACTGCAGCGGCGTCAAGGTTGCCAGCTACTACGTGGTAAGTCAAGATTTTTGCAAGTTGTGCTTTGTTCTCAGGCTTCAAAAGGGTTTCTACTGTGCCTGCAGGAAGTTTGGCAAAGGCAGCGTTGGTAGGTGCAAATACCGTGAAAGGGCCTGCGCTCTTAAGTGTACCTACTAGGTCGGCAGCTACAACAGCAGCAACTAAGGTACTGTGGTCAGCAGATCCGATGGCGATATCGGCAATGTCTTTTCCTTGGCTAAATACATTGGCAGATAGCAATAAGGAGAAGAATAGGATGGATAATTTTTTCATTTTTTTAAGTTTTTATTTTAATTTTTATAGTGAGCTAACACCCCTGCTTCCGCTATTGTTTAAAAAATAAAAGAAAAAGCAGTTTGCAGGGAATAGAGGACATTAATCCACAACTGAATAAAAAATTGAGTTCATGCGCTCTCTCAAGCTGTAACAGGATAAAAAAGTAGTAGCCTAGCTAGGAATCGAACCTAGATCTAGCGTTTAGGAAACGCTTGTTCTATCCGTTGAACTACAAGGCCAAATAGTTATGCAAGATAGTCCCAATCTCAACTTTCACACAAATAATTTACGGGCAACTTGTGGCATTTCAATCCTTTATCGTATCTTTGCAGTCCAAAATTAGGATGGACGGGTTCCATCCACTCACTAAAAACAGTTAATTATGTCCGTAAAAATCAGATTAGCACGTCGTGGTCGCAAGAAACAAGCCATTTACGACGTGGTTGTAGCTGATGCAAGAGCTCCACGTGATGGACGCTTCATCGAGAAACTCGGAACTTACAATCCGAACACGAACCCCGCTTCCATCAACATCAACAATGAGCGCGCTCTTACCTGGTTGTTGAATGGAGCTCAGCCTACCGATACCGTGAAAGCCATGCTTTCTTACAGAGGTGTCATGCTGAAAAAACACCTCCAAATTGGAGTGTTGAAAGGTGCAATCTCTCAAGAACAAGCCGATGCTAAATTCAATGCATGGGTTTCTGAGAAAGACACCAAGATCGAAGGCAAGAAAGACCAACTTGCAACTGCCAAAGCAGATGCTCGTAAGGCTGCCCTTGCTGCTGAAACAGCCAAAAATCAGGCACGTATCGACGCAATCAAAGCAAGAGAAGCAGCAGCACTAGCCGCAGCAGCTCCAGCTGTTGAAGAAGTTGAAGCACCTGCTGCTGAAGTAGAGGAAACTACCGCTGTAGTTGAAACTCCTGAAGTTGAAGCTCCTGCTGTTGAAGTAGTAGAAACTCCTGCTGCTGAAGAAACTCCTGTAGTTGAAGCTGCTGCTGAAGAAGCTTCTGCTGCTGACGCTCCTGCTGCTGACGCAGCTGATGCTGGCGCTGCTGGAGAATAATATACCCTCCCATGAACAAGGAACAGTGCTTTTTGATAGGCCGAATAGCCAAAGTTCATGGACTTCGTGGTGAAGTAAATGTGGTGCTCGATGTAGATTATCCTGAGGAATACGAAGGATTAGAGCACCTCTTCCTCGATCAAAAAGGGCGCTTAGTCCCCTTCTTTCTGGAACACTTTGTGATCCAGCACGGAGGCAAGGCACTCGCCAAGTTTGAGGAACTGGATCGAATCGAAGAAGTGGAACATCTCGTAGGATCGGAAGTATTTCTTCCCCTCTCGGAGCTTCCACAACTGGATGAAGACCAATACTACTTCCACGAGCTGATTGGTTTTGATGTCATCGATTTGACAATGGGACCCATCGGACCTGTGCAGGTCGTCTACGATCTGGAAACACAGGACCTCCTCGGAGTGACCCACAAGGGCAAAGAAGTGCTGATTCCTATTCAGGATGGCATCATTACCCAAGTGGACAAGGCAGCAAAAAAAGTTTTCTGCCAGTTGCCCGAAGGCTTACTTGAAATTTATCTGGAAGATTAACCCATGCATATCGATCTCATTACGGTAGTGCCCGGATTATTGGAAGGCCCTTTTTCACATTCGATCCTCAAACGAGCGGAAGAAAAAGGAATAGCCACAGTTCGGATCCACAACCTCAGAGACTATGCCACCGGCAAACAAAAGCAAGTGGACGATTATGCATTTGGTGGGGGCGCAGGAATGGTCTTGATGATCGAACCGATCGCCCGTTGCATTGAAGCCCTTCAGAAGGAGCGCGTGTACGATGAAATCATCTACATGACACCCGATGGAGAAACCTTCGATCAGCCGATGGCCAATACCCTTTCCCAAAAGAAAAACCTCCTGATCCTCTGCGGTCATTACAAAGGAGTGGATCAGCGGGTTCGGGATGCCTTCATCACCAAGGAGATCAGTATCGGAGATTACGTCCTTTCAGGAGGAGAATTGGCAGCTGCTGTAGTAGCAGATGCACTTATTCGTCTGATTCCAGGCGTACTCAACGACGAGACTTCGGCCTTGACAGATTCCTTCCAAGATAATTTACTTGCCCCGCCGGTGTATACCCGGCCCGCAGTGTACGAAGGAAGAGAAGTTCCAGAGGTACTGCTCTCGGGTCATGAAGCCAAGATTAGCCAGTGGAGATTTGAAGCGTCGGTTCGCCGAACCCAAGAAAAAAGACCCGATCTTCTCAAAGATTCAGGTTGGGAGTAGGCGAGACAAGAGTATTGAAAAAGTAATTCATTTATACCGCTGCGGCGGAGCACTGCGAAAGCATTAAAACATAGAGCTATGAGCGATCTAATGAAAATTGTAGAAGCGGAATACAGCGAGGCGAGAGCCAAGTTCCCTTCTTTCAAAGCCGGTGATACCATCAACGTACACGTACGTATCAAAGAAGGTAACAAGGAAAGAATCCAGCAGTTCCAAGGAACTGTGATCCAACGAAAAAACCCGAACTCCAACGGAGAAACCTTTACCGTGCGTAAGATTTCCAATGGAATTGGCGTAGAGCGTATCTTCCCAATCATCTCCCCAGCCATCGAGCAAATCGACCTGGTAAGAGAAGGTAAAGTGAGAAGAGCTCGTCTATTCTACTTGAGAGGGCGTCAAGGTAAGGCTGCTCGTATCAAGGAAAAAATCAGAGCAAGACACTAAGTCGAGCCCAACCCAAAAAAAAGCCCCGTACATACGGGGCTTTTTTTTATCCTTTGAAATTTTTTAAATCTCGAAAGATTTATTTTTTAACGCGAGTTGAATCAGGGAAATAACCTTTGCTGTTTTTTTTAACAGCGAAGGTTTTGTATTTCAGATCAAGCATTTAAACCTTCGAGGTCAAGAATAGGGTTTACTCCTTTTTTTTTCGTGACTTTGTTGGTTCCCTACTCTTTACCGGAAAGTCCTATACGTACTTCATATAGGGTAAATTCTTGATTTAAAACAAAGCGCTTTTCAGAACAAAAATCGTCGGGTCTTAGCAAATAAATTTTCCTCTTTTCGTTATCCAATTTTATCCAATCGTCTGCGTTTAATTCGGAGGTATATCTCGGATTTTGCTCCAGAATGTCAGCATAGCGCATGTTGATTTTTGACAAGCTGTCCTCTGGAGTTATCCATCCATACACTAATCTTACGGAATGGAAGTTGGGAGTTCTTTTTGAAAACCCAAAATGCCCTTTTTTTTTATTAATGTACATATACCACTTGGAACAGTCGTCCGCAATCAGAATAATGGAATCTGAGGGAGAATGGGTGGGAGCTAGCCAAAGTGTAAGTAGTAGAATTAGTTTCCACATGGTTTTGTTAGTTTTTCTGCATTCCACAAATCATTTTTCATTTTATCAAATGGCGATAGAAAAGGTGGCTGGACGGTGATTGCTGCCATTTGTTTGTATGCAGTTGTGGTTTCTAGTCCTTCCCAAAACAGGTTCATGTAGAAATCTTCGCTAAGCCCTTTGGGGTATAAATCTTTCATATATTCACTAAACTTCTTAAAGTCTTCAGGAAACTGTTCTCTATGAAAATTCATCAATCCTCGCCCCATCACTGGGAGTAAATTGGCAGCCATGTAATTGTGATGTCTATTTCCTAGTAAGTCATCTTTATCTTCCTTGTCCTCCGCGGTATTCAAATAAATGGTAATATACAAATCCAGATTCGCTGGAAAATTACCGTCTATCGGCGTAATTCTATTTGCTTTTAATGCAGCCATGATTTCGGCGTGAGCTAGTTCATGAAAAATGGTCCGAGCAATCATTAAATCTGGTCGATTTAAAAGCGAATTATTAAGCGTGATCTCATAGAATCCATCAACATTTTTTGTTTCCCCGTTGGAGTCTGAACCTTTGGTAGCTCCAAGCTTCAAAATCGAGTTGGTGTTTTTATCTTTGGTTTTGGTAAGCTCTGCAATTTTACTCACAAATTCAGAGAGCGCCAATTTGCCCACAATACAATCCAAACGAGGATTATCTTTAATGGAGCTGTCGATATAGATTTGCAGCATGGGTAGCGGCACATCCGGTGGGTTGTAGCTCCCCAAAGCCCCACCTGCCCTTGGGAAGGAGTCACCGGGTAGATAAGCGTAATTCCCTCCTGCTCCCGAGCCCTCCCCCTGCGGACCCCCGACAGCACAGGAATAGCTGCGTGTAGGGGAGAGGGCTTGGACTACCCAAGTATTGGTCTCCTTGATATAACTGATTTGATGCCAATCTGTAGTGG
>JBEDEY010000170.1:0-2859 GCA_041175425.1 Bacteroidota bacterium
TGCTTACGCTTATGAGCATTTAAGAGAAATCGGTGACTTATTTACCATTGCAGCTGCTTTTGGGAATGTGCACGGCGTATACAAGCCAGGAAATGTGAGCTTGAAGCCAATCATCCTCAAAAACTCTCAGGATTTCATCAACGCCAAATATGGTACTACCGGTAAGCCTCTTAATTTCGTATTCCACGGTGGATCTGGCTCTTCAGTTGAGGAGATTCGCGAGGCAAATAGCTACGGTTCCATCAAAATGAATATCGACACCGATATGCAGTGGGCCATGTGGGAAGGTATTCTTAACTATTACAAGAAAAACGAAGGTTATCTTCAAAGCCAGTTGGGCAACCCAGAAGGCGCAGATAGCCCAAACAAGAAATACTACGACCCACGCGTTTGGCTTCGCAAAGGGGAGGAAAACTTTGTAAAGCGTCTCGAACTTGCTTTCGATATGCTGAACGCGGTCAACCGAAATTAAGAACTTTGGGATTGATCCTTACCAAGATGTAGGGTTTCGTTCCTTTTTTCCTTGATTTTAATTTTCATGAGAAAGTCACTTGTAGAGGTGACTTTTTCTTTTCCTTATACCACTATGAAAAAACAAGTTGTATTCAGTTTGCTGACGCTTTTGCTAGTTCAGTTTAGCAGTATCCAAATTCAAGCGCAACAGGCCAAAAACTATTGGCCAAAGGCGGGAGTGACCTATGAGATCTTTGTACAATCCTTTAGCGATTCGAATGGAGATGGGATTGGTGACTTCAATGGAGTGACTGAAAAATTAGATTACATCAAGGAGTTGGGCGCCAACGCAATCTGGTTTATGCCCATCATGCCTTCTCCAACCTACCATAAATACGATGTAACGGATTACAAGGCTGTGCATCCAGATTATGGAACAATGGCCGATTTCAAAAGGCTTCTCGATGAAGCACACAAGCGGGACATCAAAGTGGTGATTGACATGATCATCAACCATACTTCTACAGAACACCCCTGGTTTCAAGCCTCCAAGTCAGGTCGAGAAAATGATTTTCGAGACTACTACGTTTGGGCGCAAAAGGATACCATTGCTACCTACCTAAATAAGAAGACGGTCACCTTGGATTCCGACAACATTCGTCAATGGCATGATCCGGGGCAAGGCCAAGATTACTATTATGGATTTTTCTGGGGAGGGATGCCGGATCTAAATTTTGATTCCCCTGAGGTTCGTAAAGAAATCGTGGATATTGGACGTTTCTGGTTGGAAGAAGTAGGGGTAGATGGATTCCGTTTGGATGCCGCTAAGCATATTTTTCCGGATGATCGTCCGCTGGACAATCATGCTTTCTGGAAGGAATTCCGTCGAGAAATGGAAGCCATCAAGCCAGATGTGTATTTGGTAGGAGAGGTGTACGATCGAAAAGAAATCGTGGCACCCTATTTACCAGGTCTTCCGGCCTTGTTCAATTTTGATTTCCACTACACGTTGATTGAGGCCTTGAATACGGAGAACGGACAGGTTTTGTATCAGAAGCAAAAGGATGTGCTCGATTTTTACCAAGGCATTACTACTGACTTTATTGACGCCACTTTTTCATCCAATCATGATCAGCCTCGCTTGTTGAATGACTTGAAGCAGGATCCCGCAAAATACAAGCAGGCCTTGGCCATCCTGATGACCCTTCCTGGTGCTCCGTACTTGTACTATGGAGAAGAAATTGGGATGCTGGGACTGAAGCCAGACGAGCAAATCCGAGAGCCTTTCCTATGGGATACTAAAGAAAAGGATACACAAAGAGCGAGATGGATTGAACCCAAGTACAGCACCGATGCGACAGTTACACCATTGGAACAGCAGCGGGTAGATGGTTCAAGCTATTTTAACCATTACAAAAAAGTGATTGCCTTACGTCAATCCAACCCGGCTTTGGCCATAGGAAGCCTGGAGTCGGTCAAGCAAACCTATCCTAAGTCTGTTATGGCTTTTGTTCGTAGCAATGCAGATCAGGAAGTAGTGGTGGTCCATCATCTTGGAAAAGAAAGTTTGGAATTACCAATACCTGAAGGGTTTACTTTCCCGGTTTATACTTCGGAGGGGGTGACGGTTAAAAAAGGGACGATGTACCTTCCCGCGAATTCAAGTTTGATTTTAAAGAAATAAAAAAGAGGGGCTTCGGCCCCTCTTTTTATGTTTTAGGTAGATAAGATATTCGCAATACGCAAATCTTCGTCATCTACTTCTTTGTCATCCACAATCGCTTTGACAATTGGGGTATAAACCACCTTGTTGTTGATCATCCCCGCCATCATGTCGTATTTACCTTGTAGGAGTCCTTCTACGGCAGCAACTCCTAGTTTGGAGGCGAGTAGGCGGTCAAAAGAAGTGGGGGAGCCACCACGCTGTAAATGGCCTAGGATGGTGACCTTGATGTCGTAATGTGGGAGAAAAGTTTTTACTTCATCCGCTATTTGTTGAGCCGACCCACTCTGTCCTCCTTCTGCCACAATGACGATGTTGGAGGATTTTTTTGCCTTGGATCTGGTTTTTAGCTTATCAATCAGGCCGTCAATTGGAGTTTTTCGCTCTGGTATCAAGATGGCTGCTGCGGCACTTCCAATACCAGCATTGATCGCAATGAACCCTGCATCTCGTCCCATCACTTCCACAAAAAACAGGCGGTCGTGGGAGGTGGCCGTATCTCTGATTTTATCGATGGCTTCAATGGCAGTATTGCAGGCAGTATCAAATCCAATCGTAAGGTCGGTGCCAGAAAGGTCGTTGTCGATAGTGCCAGGTAGCCCTATCGCAGGTATTCCATATTCTTCGAAGAAAAGGTGTGCTCCTGTCAAGGAACCATCTCCACCAATCACCACCAAGGCATC
>JBEDEY010000171.1:0-3396 GCA_041175425.1 Bacteroidota bacterium
TCGTGGCTGCTGCTATCGCCTTGTTGACCAAAGACTACATCACCAATATCGTCAATGGATTGATCATGATGTTTTCAGATCAACTGGAGATCGGAGATAAGATCCAAATCGGACGGCATACCGGTTTTATTCGAGACATTACCTTGATCAACTTGGTTCTAAAAAATGATGCTGGAGAAATCATTCTAATTCCCAACACCATGGCCTTGTCTGAAGACGTGGTCAACTTCTCAAAAAACAACACCCACCAAGTGATTTTTGATGCAGAAATCACCTCAAGAAATGAGATTCACCTCAGCCAACTTGAAGATTCCCTCCAACAGATTTTAGTTCAATATCCAGAAGTGGTGGTGAAGGAAGGTGCCCAACTCAATATTTTGGAACGAAAACCCGAGAGCCTATTGATCCGGTACCAGTTCCCAATTAAATCTGGGGAGAAACCGACGGAAATTTTGGTAAAAAAAGCCCTCAACCAAGCCTTTATCGACTGGAACTATGCTCCCAGACAAGCCGAATTACTTTGAACTCGTATACCAAGTGGTTCGGGAAATCCCTAAGGGCCGCGTCACTAGCTACGGAGCAATCGCGCATTACCTTGGGCTCAAATCAGGGGCTCGAATGGTGGGCTATGCGATGAATGCTGCACATACCCTCCCCGATGTGCCCGCCCACCGTGTGGTGAATCGGCAAGGCTTACTGACGGGAAAGTACCACTTTGCTACCCCTACGCTCATGGAGGAATTGCTATTTGCCGAAGGAGTAGAGGTAGAAAACGATCAGGTGAAGGACTTTTCAACCCGCTTTTGGAACCCAGAAATAGAGTTAGGGGTCTAAGATTTTTTGCGCAGCAAGTATAAGCCCAAAAACATCAGTGCCCCATTGAGTATGAGTGCCTCAAATCCAAAGGTATAGCCCCAAAACCAAGCCTTGGAATTGGAGGTAATCAGGAAGGTGAGCGCTGGTGCAAGAACAGCAATCGCTGGAACCCAAGCATCTTTGACTTGGTGGCGCGTAAATAGACCAAAGGAATAGAGTCCAAGGAGCGGTCCATAGGTGTAGCCTGCAAGGATAAATACCGAATTGATGACACTCTGGTCATTGAGCCAATAGAAAGCCAGGATGAGTAAAAACATCAAAAACGTAAAGCCGACATGCACGAGTTTGCGAATAACCAAACGTCGCTCAGGGGCATAATTCCGTTCGATTTGAAGAAAATCGTAACAAAAAGAGGTGGTGAGTGCGGTAAGTGTAGAATCTACACTGGAATAGGCTGCCGCTACAATCCCTAGTACAAAGACAATTCCCGCAAAAGGGGAAAAATATTCCGTAGCCAACAGCGGAAATAAACCATCCGACTTGGCAGGGATAGCAATCCCTTTGGTCTCTGCATAGAGGTAGAGCATCACGCCTAAAGAAAGAAAGAGCAGGTTGACTACGACTAGAATCACCGTGAACCAGAACATATTTTTTTGGGCATCCCCAAGCGTACGGCAGGTAAGGTTTTTTTGCATCATGTCCTGATCTAGCCCTGTCATCACAATGGTGATAAAGGCCCCTGAAATAAATTGCTTGAAGAAATTGGAGCCTGCCTTCCAATCCCAGTTGAAGATCGTCGAACGCTCGTCTTCGCTTATCCTGCTGATGTAGTCACCCAAACTTTTCAGTTCCAACTCACTGCCAATCAATACCATGGTAATAATCACCGAAGCCAGCATAAAGGTCGTCTGAAAGGTATCCGTCCACACTACTGTCTTGATGCCTCCACGGTAAGTATAGAGCCAAATCAGGCCAACCGTAATCAACACTGAAACCCAAAAAGGAATACCCAATGCATCAAACAAAATCAGCTGAAGGACACTTGCTACCAGGTACAGACGAAGCGAAGAGCCTAAGGATCTGGAAAGAATAAAGAAAAAAGCGCCTGTCTTGTAAGACCAAAAGCCGAACCGATCCTCCAAATAGCTGTAGATGGAAACTAAATTCAAGCGGTAGTAGAGCGGCAAGAGTACCTTGGCAATGGTAAAGTAGCCGAGGGTGTAGCCCAAAACAACTTGGAAGTAATAGAAGTTAGAATTACCTACCTCCCCAGGAACAGAAATAAAGGTGACGCCAGACAGGGAAGCCCCGATCATTCCAAAAGAAACCAAAAACCAGTGTGAGTTACGGTCTCCTGTAAAGAAGGTATCTCCGGTCATCTTTCGGGTCGTAAACCAAGAAATTAAAAAAAGGAAAACGAAATAGATGGAAATTACTACTAAAACAAGTTGCGGGTTCATATTGTAGGAGTCTGTCGCTCGCTAAGTTGCCCATTATTCTTAATTTTGCAAAATGAACCACTTCAGTACACCTCTTCCCCATCTAGAAGAAATTGAGGTCCTCCTCGAGGATCTCGTTGACCAGGAAGCGTTAGACCTGGTTGTATTCAATGATGATATTAATACGTTTGAGCATGTTACACAGGTGCTGATGAAGGTGTGCAAGCACACGCACGAACAAGCAGAGCAGTGTACGTTAATTATTCATTACAAAGGAAAGTGCGCAGTGAAGAAAGGTACGCGACACGAATTAAAGCCGCTTTGTGAGGCAATTTTGGATGAAGGCATCCAAGCAGCCATCCTGTAAAATAAAATCTACGTGAATTTCCCCTCCAAACTAATTGAAGACGCAGTCACGGAAATCTCCAGGCTTCCCGGCATTGGAAAAAAAACCGCACTTCGTCTTGCGCTGCACCTGCTCAAGCAGCATGAAGCCCATACCGAGGCCCTCTCCCTGGCTTTAACACGGATGAGAGCGGAGGTTTCGTATTGCAAAACCTGTTACGCGCTAGCCGATGAGGAGTTGTGCACGACCTGTCAAAGTCACAAAAGAGACCGATCCTTAGTGTGTGTTGTAGAAGATATTGGCGATGTATTGGCCATTGAAAACACAAACCAGTACCAGGGATTATACCATGTATTGGGAGGAGTAATTTCCCCCATGCAAGGCATTGGACCGGAGGAGTTGACCTGCGAGCGGTTAGTAGACCGGGTGAAGCAGGGCGAGATCAAAGAAATCATTTTGGCGCTTTCTGCCACGATGGAGGGAGACACCACCTCCTTTTACTTGGGCAAAAGACTGAATCCCTTGGGAGTAAAGATCACGAGCATCGCACGAGGCATCCCGGTAGGAGGTGAACTTGAATTTACCGATGAGGTAACGCTCGGTAGAAGCATCCTTACCCGAATAAATTATTCGCAGGAATAAAGAATTCTTTTGGAAGCAAACCAAGAGACTCTATATTTGCAGACCTCAAAGGGGGATTAGCTCAGTTGGCTTACGCGTCCCGCAGCAATGCGGGAAGGTCATCGGTTCGAATTCTGAAAGTAATAATGGGGGATTAGCTCAGTTGGCTAGAGC
>JBEDEY010000172.1:0-7320 GCA_041175425.1 Bacteroidota bacterium
CTATACACCTTGTTCAATTTTTTTAGAGTAAACGACCCCATTCGCCTAGTTGGTATTCTACTCTATGTCCTCTGGTTTAGTGTAATCTCTTGGGTTTTTTTCTCATTTCCAAGCACAACTCCTTCCTTGATGTGGATGGTCTTGGGGGAGCGTTTGAGTGATGGATACCTGCTTTATGTCGATGTGATTGATGATACGGGTCCCCTGTCTGCCGGAGTTTTCACTGGATTACACATCCTTTTTGGAAGAAGTCCAGTTGCCTACATCCTCCTGGGTAAAATTTTTGTTTTTTTTCAGATTTACTACTGGAACAGCACCCTGATCAAATACCGTGTATTTGATGAAAACACCTATTTGCCGGCGATTGTGATGGCGGCCCTGTTTCATTTTTCCTTTGACCTCATGTACTTATCCCCAACGCTTCTGGGAAGTACTTTTTTGTTGTTGGCATTTGGACAGCTATTTTCACATACAGTTCTCCAAAAAGAAAGCAGTGAATCCACCTTGCTCATTGGGATTTATGGGGGTCTCGCTACTGGCTTCCATTGGAACTTTGTTTTTTTCCTTCCCTTCCTTGTCTTCACCGGGTTGGCGATCTCTAGTTTTACCGTACGCCAACTGTTTCTTTCCATCATGGGCTTTTTCCTGCCCATCTTGCTCATTTTGGTTTTTTACTTTTGGAAAGATGGACTGGAACAAGCCTTACAAGTTTGGCCGATTGGTTTCACTTACCTCAAATATGCGTACCAGCCCTCCCTCAGTTGGCTTGCCCCAGGGGCCTTACCTGTTGTGCTCGCTTTGATTGGTTTTGCAATCAGCTCCTTTTTTCGTGGAGCCACCATCAACCAACAAAAGCAAAGACAGCTTATTGTGATCTGGCTGCTATTTTCTGCAGGTCTATTTTTCCTTGTAAAAAATAATGCCTCCTATCAGCTTGTCGTTTTTTTACCTGGATTGAGCTACTTCATTAGCCAGTTTTTTCTTCACTTCAGCTGGACACTTCTCATTCGACCTGCCTTTTTTGGGTTGGTTTTGGTCTTGCCGCTTTGGACATTGAACTATTGGGATGATCGAATCGCTGTAGACAGTTCTTATTTTGTGGCAGCTACAGATGAAAATACGCTCTCAAGGCAAACAGGCGTGATGGTTCTAGAAAAAGATCCTTCTCCCTATCGCTATAAATCTTTGGATGGACCGTTTTTGAATTACCACATGTCCATCAGTTACCTCAAGCAGGAAAAAACCTTGCAGCAAAAAGCACAGGTATTCCAAATGATTCGACGCCAACAGCCGAATCAGGTCCTCGATAAGGATGGCCTTTTTAAAGACTTGCTTGAGGAATTGCCTGCACTCAAGGAATTTTATTCCCTGTCCAACCCGGGAGTTTATACCCTAAAACAAGAATCACGCAGGTAATCCACAGGATCTTGCAAACCCAAAATACCTTGCCAACCCCCCTTTACTCGATATGAAAATTACCCCATCACGCCTCCTCTTGCTAGGAATATTCAGCTTATTGGGTACCACTGGCGCAGTCTTGGCGCAAGGATCCACTAAGGCATTGAGCCCTGTTGCAAGAACCAGACCTTTGACTGAAAAGGAGATGCTTCGCTGGGCACATTTGGATCCTATCCAAGATACGGTACCCGGGATGAGTATCGATCGTGCCTATGCTGAACTCATCAAAAAGAGAAAAGGGCAACCCATAGTGGTGGCCATCATTGACTCTGGCATCGACCTAGAACATGAAGATCTCAAGGATGTACTTTGGAAAAACCCCAAGGAGATTGCTGGGGATGGCATCGACAACGACCAAAATGGCTATGTGGACGATGTTCATGGCTATAATTTTTTGGGGGAATCCTCCGAGGAGCAGCTTGAGTTTGTGCGGATTCTGGCCAAAAATTTAGGAGATTCAACCCTTCAAAAAAAGGCAAGCGCACTCTATGAAACTGAGCTCGCAACCGCTAAAGCTTCGGTGCCTCAATTTGAACAAATTGAAAAATTCATCAGTGCTGCACATCAAAACCTCCAGAAAAAACTAGGGAAGGAAACTTATACCCTGAAGGATCTTGAAAGGTATGTGCCTGCAGGTGAGGAGGAAGAACGGGCAATTTGGCTAGTAAGTCAGGTGTTGGGCACAGGACAAGACATCCCCTCGGCGCTGGCAGATTTAAGGGAAGGAATTGCGTACTACCAGTCTCGATTGGATTTCAACCTAAACCTGGAG
This sequence comes from Bacteroidota bacterium, assembly GCA_041175425.1. Taxonomy (GTDB): domain Bacteria; phylum Bacteroidota; class Bacteroidia; order Cytophagales; family Cyclobacteriaceae; genus Algoriphagus. The sequence continues at coordinate 2,231 of JBEDEY010000172.1, forward strand.
TTTGACGGGAGAAAACCAGTTGGAGACAATCCTTATGATCTCAAAGATCAGAATTATGGCAACGGCAATCCAACCCATCTCAAAGACACCGAGAGTCATGGTACCCATGTGGCAGGAATTTTGGCGGCAAGCAGAACTACCAAAAAAGGAGTGAAGGGAGTGGCTCAAGGGGTTCAAGTGATGGCTTTACGTGCAGTGCCTGATGGAGATGAATACGACAAGGATATTGCCTTGGCCATCCGCTACGCCGTAGATCAGGGGGCCAAGGTGATCAATGCAAGCTTTGGTAAGAAACTCTCCCCCAATGCCTCTTGGGTACAAGAAGCCTTGCAATATGCTGCAGCAAAAGATGTACTATTCGTGCATGCCGCAGGCAATGATGGGGTTGATTTGGATGATCCTGAAAACAGCAATTATCCAAATGACCAGTACAGCCAGATGCCCTCACCGATGAATGACAATTACTTGACCATAGGTGCTTTGACGCCAAATTATGGTCCTGATATGGTTGCCTCGTTTTCCAATTATGGAAAGCGGAGTGTGGATATTTTTGCCCCGGGAGATGAGATCTACTCCACGCTACCAGTCGATTCCTATGGATTTGAAGGTGGCACCTCGATGGCTGCACCTGCCGTGGCAGGGATGGCTGCAGTGATTCGATCGCTCTATCCTCAACTCTCTGCTGTGCAGGTGAAGCGGGTGATAGTAGATTCCGGTATCCCCATTCCCATCCAAGTTCGGGTAGGGGATCAAGAACGCCCATTGGAAGACCTGTGTACTTCAGGAAAAATTGCCAACCTCTACACCGCCCTACTCCTTGCAGACCAACTAGCTGGTAAAAAATAAACGCCAAATGGCGATCTTAAAAGAAAAGGGTCTTGAATTTTAAAATCAAGACCCTTTTTGGTATCCTAGGAACAGGCAATTTTGGTGACGCGGCTTTGGTGCCTCCCCCCTTCAAATGGGGTGTTTAAAAAGAGTTCAGCCATCTTTTCGGCCAACTCATAGGAAATAAATCGAGCAGGGATGGCGAGCACATTCGCATCGTTGTGCTGTCTAGACAGGGCGGCCAACTCCTCATTCCAGCAGAGTGCTGCACGGATTCCTTGGTGCTTATTGGCTGTGATGGCCACACCATTTCCACTCCCACAAATCACGATCCCAAAATCAACCTCTCCAGCTTCTATGGCTAATGAAAGTGGGTGTACGTAATCTGGATAATCTACAGAATCAGTAGAAAAGGGTCCAAAGTCCTGCACAGAATAGCCAAGTGTGCCCAAGTGCTGCTTTAGCTGCTCCTTGTATCCTACACCTGCATGGTCTCCTCCGATTGCTATTCGCTTTGCCATCACTTATTCAGCGTCTTTATTTCGGTCAAATTCAGCTTGCTTCAGTGCTCTTTGTTTCTCCAAACGCTTAGCTATCAGTATTCCTACCTCGTACAGCACCAGGATCGGCATGGCAATCAACAACTGACTCACCACATCAGGGGGAGTGATGATCGCAGATACAATTAGGATGATTACAATAGAGTGTCTTCGGTATGTTTTCAACATCTTGGAAGTCACCAAGCCAGACATCGATAAAAAGTAAACCACCACAGGCAACTGGAACATGAGTGCAGATGCCAACACCAACATGGTCAAGGTAGAGACATAAGAGGTGATGTCAAATTCGTTTGCAATGCTAGGGTCCAGCTGGTAATTCGCTAGGAAGTTGATGGAAAGCGGAGAAAGTACATAGTAGCCGAAAGCCGCTCCCGAAAGGAACAAAAAGCTGACAAAGAACACGGCTCCACGTGCTGCGCTCCGCTCTTTGTCATATAAGCCTGGGCTAATAAAGCGCCATACCTCCCAAAACAAATAGGGAAAGGCAGCTATTAGACCCACCACAATACTGGAAGTCATGTGCATGGAAAACTGTCCAGTCATCTGACGGCTTTGGATCGTGAACGGCAATTGATCGATACAAAGTGCAGGAATATTCAGGTAATTGCCCAAATCACAAAGTACCCGATAGGTCCAGAAATCAACTTTGGATGGTCCCAAGATCAACACTCCGAAAATGAAGTCTTTCGCAATAAATGCAGCTACTGAAAAGATGAGCACCGCAGAGACTGCACGCAGTAAATGCCAGCGCAAGGCTTCTAAATGATCCAAAAAGGACATTCCACCCTCTTCTTCTTCGTCTTTATATTGATCTAAGGCCACTTTAAACTATTTGGATTAATACAAAGGAAACTGAACCATCCATGCATTGACTTCCGACTTGATTTGCGCAAGTGCGGCATCGTCAGCATGATGTTGAAGGGCTCTATCGATAAGGTCCACGATTTTTTTCATGTCCGCCTCCTTCAGTCCACGGGTAGTCACTGCAGCAGTACCTACACGCATCCCAGAAGTGACAAAAGGAGACTTGGTATCGAAAGGCACCATGTTTTTGTTGATCGTGATGTCCACTTTTCCGAGGGTTTCCTCGGCAAGCTTACCAGTCAAGTCCTTGTTTCGAAGGTCAATTAGCATCAGGTGATTGTCTGTACCTCCTGAAATAAGCTTGTATCCACGAGATACAAATTCATCCGCCATCACCGAAGCATTCAATTTGACTTGAACAACATAGTCCATGTACTCATCCGAAAGTGCTTCCTCAAAAGCGATTGCCTTGGCCGCAATGATGTGTTCCAAAGGACCACCTTGCGTTCCTGGGAAAACTCCCATGTCCAAAAGCGCAGACATTTTTCTGATTTCTCCCTTAGGCGTTGTCAATCCCCAAGGATTGTCAAAATCTTCCCGCATCATAATCAAACCACCTCTAGGACCACGAAGCGTCTTGTGGGTCGTCGTAGTCACGATGTGGCAATGCTCCAAAGGATCGTTGAGAAGTCCTCTAGCGATCAAGCCGGATGGGTGAGATATATCCGCAAGCAACAAGGCATCCACCTCATCGGCGATCTCGCGAAGACGGGCATAATCCCAGTCTCTTGAATAGGCAGAAGCCCCACAAATAATCATTTTTGGCTGAACGGCGATTGCCTTTTCAGCCACCTTATCGTAATCGATTACCCCTGTAGCTTCTTCCACGCCATAAAAATTGGCTTGGTATAGCTTCCCTGAAAAATTGACTGGAGAACCATGCGTGAGGTGACCGCCATGGGCTAGGTCAAAACCCAAAATTGCATCTCCTGGATTCAAGCATGCCAGCATTACCGCTGCATTTGCCTGCGCTCCAGAGTGCGGCTGTACGTTGGCCCAAGCAGCACCAAATAATTTCTTGGCTCGATCAATCGCCAACTGCTCAATCTCATCCACCACTTCACAACCGCCATAATAACGCTTGCTAGGTAGCCCTTCCGCATACTTGTTGGTCAGTACGCTGCCGGCAGCTTCCATCACTTGCTTGGAAGTGAAGTTCTCGGAAGCAATCAGTTCGATGCCTCTTTTTTGTCTGTCCTCTTCCTTGGAAATAAGGTCAAAAATTAGTGTATCTCTTTTCATAATCGAGTATAGCAAAACGCAATAAAATCTGTCGGGAAATGTAAAATCTCAGGTGAAATCGGAAATTCAAAAATAACCTTAAAGTCCTGATTATCCAATCCAATGACCCACTTGTGACTTACTTAAATTGAAATTTCTCTTTAGCCGCCAAAAAACGAATCCCCTTTTCCATTCTTGAGGAGAAATGCAGTACTTTAAAGGCCAATTCAAGGACCTATGGATTTTTTATTTAGACCGCCCACGTATTTTTCCGAAGGCATCACTTCTGTGCTGCTGCTGCGATTGCATTACCCAGAAAGTACCTGGGGAGAGCAGATCAGCATCTATGGACATGCGATTGATCAAAAAATCCAGTACGAAGCGGTAGACTTTTATGGCAACGATTACATCCTGTATCCAAGTTCAAGCGAAGAGCCACTAAGTTTGGAGGAAGTCATCTACTTGATTGAGGGGATGCAGCTCAACCAAGATGGGATAGAAGGCAATATGGAATTGGTACTGAATGGGTTTCCAGAAACCGAAAGCGACTGGTACCCACAACTAAAAAGTTACTTTGACACCAAGCGAAAGCAAGTAGGCTTAGATTAAAAATCAAAAATTGGAACCTTGGTATAGCTGAGCTCCTTCAATCGCAACCAGCAGGCATAGGTTTTAAAATCCAAACATTCGGTAAGCACTAGTCCAGGCATTTTTACCTTTTTGAGCCGGTAGCTTGGAAGCCATTCTTTAAATGACTTTTTTTCTTGATCAGAAAAATAAGTAAGCGGAATCCATTTCTCTCCTTCGATGTAAATAGGGATGTGTTTTGTCATGGTTGCCCCAGGGTTTTAGCTAAAACTAGTTTGACAATCATTTGGTTACAAGTAGTTTACATTATCTTTCGGTTACTCTAAAATTACTTCTTCATTACCCCGTTCTTATGGGCCTTTGGATTGCGATTTTCTGTCTTTTTTGTGGGGTTTTACTGCAGTTATTCCCTTCCTTTCCAAAAGAAAAAGTAATGCAGTTTGGAAAGTTTTACCTGATCTACCTGGTACTCCCCGCACTTGCCCTACTCCATATTCCCCCACTTCAACTCTCCTGGAACCTGGGGCTTGCTCCTGCCGCAGCATGGCTTACCTTTTTGCTCTCTTGGGGCATCTTCGGATTTCTTGGCAAAAAATACCAGTGGAGCAGCAGCTTGACAGGATGCTTGATTTTGGTCTGCGGACTCGCCAATACTTCCTTTCTAGGCTTTCCCATTGTAGCACTTCTGTATGGAAATGAAGCCTTGGCTACTGCATTCTTAATTGACCAAGGGGGGTCTTTTCTGATCGTCAGTACGCTGGGAGTATGGGTTGGCTCCAAGTATGGGCAGGGAAATCCCTCCGCTAAGGGCACCTTACTCAAGATGCTGAAGTTCCCTCCCTTCATTTTCCTAGTACTTGGTCTGCTAATGAGCTTGCTGCAGCTATCGCTCCCCACCCTACTTCTCCCTGGACTGCAATTGATCAGCAGCAGCATGGCTCCCGTTGCTTTGGGAGTCATCGGACTGAGCATCACCTTCGATAAACAATGGATTCAATCTAGGTACCTTTGGCTTGGCTTGGGCTACCG
>JBEDEY010000173.1:0-2731 GCA_041175425.1 Bacteroidota bacterium
TTCACTTGGGTTTCTACGAATAATTCGCTTGATTCATCTTTTAATACTACTCCATGAAAAGATTCCTTTTTTCCTTCTTCCTGCTCGGCACCGTCCTGCAAGCCTCAGCCCAAGACCTCAAGGAAATCCCCTTGGCGAATCAAATTAAAGAAGTGACCCTTTTCTTGTCTGGAGCACAGGTTTTTGAAACAGCCACCGGCTCCATCCCCGCTGGGGAATCGGTACTTTTGGTCAAAGGGCTTTCTCCCTACCTGGATGAAAAAAGCATTCAGGTGAAGGGGCAGGGCAACTTTATCATTCAGGCGGTCAACAAGCGCCTAGATTTTCTCCACAAAAAAGAGAGCGGAGAAAAAGCGGAAGCACTGGAAATCGCAATCGAAGAAATTGAAAAGCGCCAAAGCATTTTGCGCAATCGGCTTCAGGTACTTTCCACTAAAATGAGTGTACTTACGGCCAACAAAAGCATTGGCAGCAGCCAGGCAGGCACAAGCATGATTGCACTCAAAGCCACCTTGGATTTTTTTGACGCCGAACACACCAAAATTATCAATGAGGAATTACAAATCAATACGCAGATGGAGGCAAATAAGGCGGAAATTGGCGGACTTCGAAACCAACGGTATGCATTAAAACAAAGCGATAATCGCTCCACCTCCGAAATCCGAATTCGCATAAAAGCTCCTAACGCAGGCCAAGCCTCATTTCAGTTGAATTACCTAGTGGCCAATGCGGGCTGGTACCCAAAGTATGACCTTCGTGTCAAATCCATTACCGAACCTTTACAACTTCAATACAAGGCAGAGATCTATCAGAATACTGGGCGAGATTGGAAAAATGTCAAACTCCGCCTCTCCAATGCCAACCCCAATCAAAGTGGGCAAGCTCCATCCTTGGAGCAGTGGCAACTCAATTTTGTTGGATTAGCTGTTCCCAGAAATTTTAACCTTCCTCAGCTCCCTGGATCAATCTCTGGTCAGGTCCTGGACCACAAAAATACCCCCTTGGCTGGAGTATCCGTACTCGTCAAAGGCAGCACCTTGGGTACCGTCACAGATTTGGAAGGCAAATATTCCTTGGTGCTCCCAAAAAACGAAAGTACCCTCGTTTTTTCTTTTGTTGGAAAGCAAATCGAGGAGCGACAGGTCTCCAATGAAAGCATCCTCAACGTAACCTTATTTGATGAAGGAACGGTCATTTTAAATGAGGCAGCCGATCCTGTTTTTTACAAAAAAAGCCTAGATCAACTCCCTTTCGCTGCCAAAAATGCCCAGGAGGAATTACTCACTCAGCTCGTGTTCAATCCCACCACGGTAGAAATAGAAGTGACTGATCCTTACTCCATCAAATCCAACGGGGAGCGAACACTCGTCGACCTGAAAACCTACGAGATCCCAGCGGCCTACCGCTACACCGCCATCCCCAAGTTGGATAAGGATGCCTTCCTCTTGGCCGAAATCTCCGACTGGAGCCAGTACAACCTCCTAGAAGGGGAGAGCAACCTGTATTTCGAAGAGGGCTTCGTAGGAAGATCCATCCTCAACCCAGCTGCACTCCAAGATACCCTTCAGATCTCCATGGGTCGAGACCGATCCGTCGTGATGCAACGCGAGAAAGTGGACCAGTTTTCCAAAAAACGCAGTGTCGGATCCAACATCACCGAAAGCCGTGGCTATGAGATCAGCCTCAAAAACAACAAATCCCAAGCGGTGACCCTGCAACTCAAGGACCAAATTCCAGTCTCGGTCAATTCCAACATTACCGTGACCACGGGGGAACTCAGTGGCGGCACACTCGATCCCCTCACGGGCATCGTGACTTGGGAGATCACCCTTCCTCCTGGAGGGCAACAAAAGCTTTCCCTACGCTACGAAGTAAAATACCCCAAGTCGGAACGCATTATTTTAGATTAACTCGAACACCCATGAAAAATGTATTTGATCCAGCAGTTACCGCTGAATTGATCCATCGAATCGAAGAACTAACCCCGCAAAGCCCGGCCCAGTGGGGCAAAATGTCGGTAGACCAAATGCTCGCGCATTGCTGCGTAGCCTACGAAATGGCTTTTACGGATAAACATCCCAAAGCAAATCCAGTGATGCGCTTTCTCTTGAAAAACTTTGTCAAAAAAGGCGTGGTCAACGAAGTTCCTTACAAAAAGAACCTCCCCACGGCCCCTGCCTTCCGAATTAAAAATGAAAAGAACTTTGCGGAAGAAAAGGCACGGCTCATTGCCTTTCTCGAGCAAACTCTTGCTGCAGGAGAAGTAGGATTTGAAGGAAAGGAATCCCCCTCCTTTGGTCCGATGACCGCCAAGGAATGGAACAACCTCCTGTACAAACACCTCGACCATCACCTGACTCAGTTTGGGGTCTAAAGCATTCAAAAAAAGCAGGATGTGGCCATTAAAATCCTGGAAATCGGTCCTCAATTTAAGTCTTGGACTCCTGCTATTTTCTTGCTCAAGCAAGAATAGCTCCTCGGAAATGCGTTCTCAAAATCTTCCCGAGGAAAGACAGGAGGCCATTTCTTCCCCCGCCCAACACCATCCTTGGGCAGGAACTTATTTTGGCCAATTGCCCTTCAAAGAGGGAGATGGGATAGAAACTAGGATTCGCCTCAACCAGGACAGCACTTTTACACTCCATACCGAGTACCATGGCCGCAACGATGCGTTGGAAGAAGAATTCACCGGAAAGGTGGTGTGGGAAAAGTCGGCAAGTGAAACAAGGCT
>JBEDEY010000174.1:0-6140 GCA_041175425.1 Bacteroidota bacterium
TTTGTGTCCATTGGGCTGTTGACATCCTCCCATCGCTCAGCTCATTTTTTGGAATTAGCAACTAGGGCTTCACGATCCATTCCTCGTGCAGAATCTGGATGGCACGGCGGATCACTCGGATATACCCCTCTTCTTCCGTCGGGTCACAACCGTTGCTGATCACCACAAATCCGTACTTTTCTTCGGGATTGAAAAATAGCGCAGAGTACAAGCCGTAGGCAGAACCGGTATGCCCAACCAATTCCACTCCAGGAAGCAAAACTTCCGTTTTCCATAGGGCCAAGCCGTAATTTTCATCCGTAGAAAGTGGCGTTTGCATGGCCTTTGCATTGGCGGTGGAAATAATCCGAGTTGTTCCTACTTTGCCATAGTTTAAATGCAGCAGGAGGTACTTGGCAAGGTCTGGTGCGGAGATTTTCATGCCTCCTGTAGGTGAAAAAATAGGCGTACTGTAACCAGGCACGTAAGTCTTGAGTTCCTCGCTTTTGGAAACGTAGGCTGCAGGCGATGCAGTAAACTTCGCTGAATCCCGCTGGTAAGCGTACAGGGTAGCCAGACGGGTTTTATCCAGTTGGTCTACATCGTAGCCACCATAAAGGCCCAGTGGCTTGAGGATATTTTCTTGAATGTAAGCATCAAAGCGAAGCCCCGAATACTTCTCCAAAATCGCTCCTGCGAGATTGAAGTTCAAGTTGCAGTATTCGTAGCCCGTTCCTGGGGCGTAAGCATTGTAAGCTCCTTGCCAGTTCGCATTCTTCTCCGGATGGATGGCATCCAGGGTAAAGTAGCCCTGCTGATCGTTGATGCTTGAGGTATGGGAAAGCAGCATACGCAGCGTGATTACGGTGTCCGGAAATTTGGAGTTCAGAATGCAAAATCCAATCAAGTCACTCACGTCATCGTCCAAGGAAAGTACTTTTTTCTCGACGAGCTGCAGAAGGGCTGTTGCCGTAAAAGACTTGGAAATGGAGGCGATTCGGAAGAGGTCCGTGGTCTCCAAAGGCTCCTTTCCCTCTTCCTTCCATCCCAAGGCTTGGGTATGCACCACTTTGCCCTCTTTGACTACCGCCACAGATAGTCCCATGACAGGATAGTCTTGCATCAATTGGGTCAGGCGCTGGGTGGTGGCATCCTGGGCCTGTCCGTTGAAGGAAGAAAACAGGAATGCACTCAACAAGAAGGATAAGATGAATCTCATGGAAAGAAATGGCAAAGTGAACCGAAACGGTAAGTTAGAAAATCCAGGAATTTTCTTGCTGCCCTTGGGTGCTTAAAATTCGGAAATTGGCCAAGGGATTTCAATGAAAATTTATATTCAACAATTATTTATTGCTTATCAATAAATAATTGCTGAATATTGTAAAAAATCTGATTGACCATGAAGCAAATATCCTCAACCTGGAAAGAAAAATGGACCCAGCAACCTACCTTGATGTTGATCACGGTGGTCATTTGGTCCATTTTTATCGGACTATGCATTCAAGCAGGCGCTTTGATTTTCACCTTCGGCTACAGCCTAGTTCAACCGCTAATCTCCAAGGACCTGTATGAAGGACTGAATCTGTATTCCTTACAAACCCAGAACAAATGGCTTTACATGGGTTTGGTTACAGCATTGATTAGCATCGCGGGTTTGAAGGCACAGTTATTTTATACGATGATTCGTATTTTTATCAAAATCGATCTGATTCATCCCTTTAGTAAAGGGATTGCCAAACTGATCAGCAAGCTCAGTTACATCGCATTTACCTTGGGTGTTTTCCAATTGCTGACTAGCGGATTTGTCCAGTGGCTTGATCCGAATGTATTTCAATTGATTGGTGTGGACCAACACCTCTCCGGAAGCTTTGAATACTTCCTGTTGAGCGCCTTGATTTTTGCCATTGCACAGGTATTCAAGCGCGGAGTGGAGATTCAGGCTGAAAACGAATTAACCGTCTGAGCCATGGCGATTGTAGTTAACTTAGACGTGATGATGGCGAAGCGGAAAATGTCCCTCAACGAGTTGTCCGAAAAAGTGGACCTTACGCTGTCCAACCTTTCCATCCTAAAAACGGGAAAAGCCAAGGCCATTCGATTTAGTACCTTGGCTGCACTCTGCAAGGCACTAGACTGTCAGCCAGGCGACTTATTGGAGTATGTGCAAGAAACTACGTAGCAGGAAACAAACAAAACCCTCATTTACACATAGGAAATAATTTAATCCGCTTTTTTCTAGGTGTCAATGTCGTTCTAATTGCTAGATGGTTTACCTAATTTGTAACTTTAAACCCGAATCAATCACTTAATGGCGCAACCCAACCCTCAAATCGACCAATTTTTAGTAGAAGGCTGCATGCGCTGCTCTTTGGGCGCTACCCCAGCCTGCAAGGTGCTTCTTTGGACAGACATATTGGAGTTTTTACGTCAATTGATCTTGGAAACGGAACTTCAGGAAGAACGGAAATGGGGGGTACCAACCTACACGATCAATGGGAAAAATGTAGTGATGTTGGGGGTATTTAAGGATTCCTGTGTGTTGAGTTTTATCAAAGGACAGCTCCTCACCGATCCCAGGGCGCTGCTCGAACTACCGGGTCCCAACTCTATTGGAGGCAGAATTCTTCGATTTACTCAACTCAGTCAAGCTACATTGTTAGAAAATGAAATCCGCCACTTCCTGCAGGAGGCTATCCAAGTAGAGCGATCTGGAAAGAAGGCTGCCCCTAGTTCCAGCCGGCAAGTGCTTCCGGACGAACTGCTGCAAAAATTCGCAGAGCACCCTGGTTTAGAACCTGCTTTTTTTGCCCTGACTCCAGGGCGGCAGCGAGGCTACCTCATCCACTTTTCGGGAGCCAAGCAATCTCCTACCCGACTCAGCCGCATTGAGAAATGCATCCCAAATATCTTTGCAGGTAAGGGGATGATGGATTAACCCACAAGGTGAAAAAAGTTAAATAACACATTCAATTCGTTTAATTTACTTCGATCACAAAACGGCAGTAGCGCGACATGGGATGGATCCCCTTGTCTTTCACTTCAGCGATTACATGGAGCGTTCCGGTTACTATTGGATCTAGGGCAACTTCTACACGGGTTCCTTTCTGAACCAAAACAGGATTGCCTGCATAGCTCCCTACTTCAGCATAAACCCAAAATTGAGTGCTCACTTCGTCTCCATCAGGATCGCTAACAGCTACCCCCAAGGTAATTTTTTCGCCAGCTTTTGCCTGTTTCTGTACCGCTCCTACCACTTCAACCTTTGGTGGGTGGTTGGCATCAGCAAAGTCCCTTACACACCAATCTGCTCTTCCAGCAAAATCCTGCTGAAGGGCTTCTATCCAACGAATTTGTGGATAGGTGGGATCCATAGCTTGTTTGTAAGGGTTAAAATCTTGGGCATTTTTCCCGTCTTCCCATCGATTGGGCTGCTCTAGGGACTGCACCAATCGGCCTCCCCATCCCCCCCATTGAGGCTGGTTGATATTATCCAAACCCACATCGACCAGATGAAGAAAAGCGGGAGAATCCCCTTCTGAAATAAAATCGTATTTCCCAAAACTACCCCATTGCGTCTCTTGCAGCCTGTTTGGATCACCATGGATATGTTCATCGTCCCCCAGCTGAGCTTGTCCATCCCCATAGCTGTAGTATTGACTGAGGAGAGGGCCATGCTGTTGGATAATTTCTTCGGCCATAAATTTACCTTCCAGCAAGTAGTGTTGCCCTTCTGGAACTGCCCTTTTCCAAGGATAGGCCAAGCACCAAAATTGATTGGAATTGTAATACACCTTTAAGTCGGGCCAATTGGGAGCAATGTAATTTCGGTAAGTAGCATCCTGATCCAGAATTGCATAGAGGATCGCTTTATCCGTTACTTTTTTATAAATCGACTCCCATTCCGCACTTCCCTTGTACTGATCTTCAATGGACTTGAGCGCCCGGGCAATCGTGTTGGTACCACCCCAGACTTGCAGATAGAGTGGTTCTAAATTGTCATCGAGTAGCTTCTCCTTTATAAAGTTTGAGCCTTCGGTATCAGTGCGCATGTCTCCTTCAAAATCAATATTTCCCACTCGTACCACTGACCTGAGGTAAGCTGCTGTTGGATACCCATTGGCATGCTGGGTCAATTTGGGATAAACTTGCTCGTATGCATCCAACAGGGGATTCATCCAAGATACCCCTGGCCATCGCAGAGAGGTCTTTGCCCCATACATGTTGCGCGTCATTTCCATCTCGGAAGTGAAAAGGGTTCCTTTCTCATCTCCCTTGTAATGCCACATGCTAGAGGAATAGATCAAGCCCTCAAGTTGAAATTCATTCGCATAGAGCAGCATGCGGATAAAGGAATCCACATCGTCGATTTCTCCATCGGTGGTCACAATAGTTCTCGGACCATTCTCCACGTGATGCCTAACCTGGCAGGTGGCTGTCCCCGTAGGAGCAAGAAAAAAAACCAGATAAAAAAATAGACAAACAAGAAATGATTTTGAGCAAGTATCCATAGCAAAATGATTGAGAGAATTAAACTAGGAAATAAATAGGAGAATTTACACTCGATTTAAGATTTCAAAGTCTTGCCTTTGTTCTATACCCTTTCATTTTTTTCCTTTTTAAACCAAGTCCAATCCCATTGTAATCTTAGAATTTACCTGCGTTCTTTGTAAAAGCAGAATTATCCCTACCCACCATGTCCCAAGCCACGCTTATCCAGCAAGTCACCCTCGTCAACGAAGGCAAAATTCAAGTGACCGACGTCCTGATTGAAGGGGAACGCATCCAAAAAATCGGTTCCATCCCTGCCCAAGACCAGTACCAGCTCGTAGACGGTCGAGGCAAATACTTGCTCCCAGGAGTGATCGACGGACAGGTGCACTTTCGGGATCCAGGGCTGACACACAAAGCAGACCTAACTAGCGAAAGTAAGGCGGCCATCGCCGGAGGGGTCACCTCATTTATCGAGATGCCCAACACCCGGCCCAATACGCTGACATTGGAACTCTGGGCCGACAAATACGAGTTGGCCTCCACCAAATCCCTGGCCAACTATGGCTTCTTGCTCGGCATTACAGCGGATAACCTGGATGAAGTGATCCAATGGGACACTTCCAAGCACCTAGCCATCACGGACGATGGACTTTACTTTACGGGAAAAGGAAATATCCTTGCCGATCAGCCTGCGATGTTGGAGAAACTTTTTGCTGCGCACAAAGGACTCATCGCAATCCACTCCGAGAAGGAAGAGATTATCGAAAAAAATGAGGAGCTCTACCGCGAAAAATACGGAGAAAATGTACCCATCGCCTGCCACCCACTGATCCGCAGCGAACAAGCCTGCTACGAGGCTACTGAACGGGCCATAGGCCTTGCCGAAAAACATGGCGCCCGACTACATATCCTCCACCTCAGCACCGCCAAGGAAACGTCTCTTTTCCGAAATGACATTCCTCTGAAGGATAAAAATATCACCACAGAAGTATCCGTTCACCACCTCTGGTTTACCGACCAGGACTACGAACGACTCGGCGCCTTGATCAAATGGAATCCTGCCATCAAAACCCAAAAAGATAAGGACGGCTTGCTTGCCGCTCTCCTTGACGATCGAATCGACCTCATCACTACCGACCATGCGCCGCATACCTTGGAAGAAAAGCAAAAGCCCTACTTCCAATCCATGTCTGGCGCCCCGCTGGTGCAGCACTCCCTAAATTGCCTCTTGGAGTTTTACCACCAAGGCAAAATCAGCCTGGAAAAGATCGTGGAAAAAATGTGCCACAATCCTGCCATCCTCTACAACATCAAGGAACGAGGATACATTCGCGAAGGCTACTTTGCTGACTTGACCCTCGTGGATCTCAACAGCGAGTGGACAGTGAGCAAGGAAAACATCCTGTACAAGTGTGGTTGGTCACCTTTGGAAGGCACGACATTCCACAGCCAGGTTGCCAAGACCTGGGTCAACGGACACTTGGCCTACGACCAAGGCACCTTCCACGAGGAAGTCAAAGGCAAAGCGCTGGAAGTAGCAACCCACTAAACATCCATGCCGGGATTTTTTGAAGGGAGAACCCTAGTCATTGCCAGCATGCACCGCAAGGAAGAAGTCCTGAAGCCGCTTCTGGAGCAAGGACTAGGAATCAGCGTGCGAGTAGCTGAAG
>JBEDEY010000175.1:0-4074 GCA_041175425.1 Bacteroidota bacterium
CAAAGTATCTCCTTTTCGAATGCAAACCTGCAGTCTGAAAAAATGAGACAGATTGTTCGGAAATATCCGGAAGTAAGGGGAGTGATTTCTCAGAACGGTCGACCCAATGACGGTACGGACCCGACGGGTTTCTTCAACATGGAGCTTTTCGTAGACCTGTATCCGAAGGACGAATGGGAGAGTGGCTTGAAAAAAGAGGAGCTCATCGCAAACATGCAGAATGAGTTGGAACAAGCTTTCCCAGGAGTAGTATTTGGATTTTCTCAGCCTATTTCAGATAACGTGCAAGAAGCGGTCTCTGGGGTAAAAGGAGAGATGGCGATCAAAGTTTTTGGGGATGACTTCACCAAAATCGAAGCGAAAGCCGATAGCATCAAGGCCATCATGGGGAAGATTGATGGGGTACGTGATTTGGGTGTGTTTAAGAGTTTAGGTCAACCTGAACTGAGCATTAAACTGGATCATGCAAAAATGTCTCGCTACGGTGTCACTAGTAAGGAGGCCCAGGATATCATCGAAATGGCCATTGGTGGTAAAACGGCATCGCTGCTCTATGAAGGAGAGCGTAAGTTTGACATCCGTGTTCGTTATTCTGCTGAGTATCGAAATAGTATCGAGGATGTAGGCAAACTGTTGGTGCCTAGTACCAGTGGAATTAAGATTCCATTGAGTGAGATTGCAGACATCAGCTTGGTTACCGGTACTGCCTTTGTGTACAGGGAAAATAACCAGCGATTTGTTCCTGTTAAGTTCTCCGTTAGGAATCGAGATCTAGGCAGTACCATTGCAGAAGCTCAGGAAAAGGTAGGGGCTGCAATCCCAGAGGAAAAAGGCTATTCCTTGAGTTGGAATGGGGAATTTGAAAACCAAGTTCGAGCCACGAAAACCTTGTCCTATGTAGTTCCGGTGTCGGTGCTCCTCATCTTCGTGCTCTTATTTATCATGTTTGGATCGGCACGGGATGCCAGCATTGTATTGCTCAATGTGCCTTTTGCCTTGATTGGAGGGATTATGGCCCTTTACATGACGAATATCAACTTTAGTATTTCGGCAGGGGTTGGATTTATTGCCCTATTTGGGGTCTGTATTCAAAATGGAGTGATTCTAGTCTCTGTGTTCAACAAGAATGTGGAAGAGGGGATGTCTATTTTGGATGCCGTAATTGATGGGTCAATGACCCGAGTACGACCCGTAGTGATGACTGCCTTAATGGCTGGACTGGGCCTTTTGCCTGCTGCATTGTCTTCGGGTATTGGCTCAGAAACGCAACGTCCGCTGGCTGTTGTGGTCATCGGTGGATTGGTTACCGCCACCGTGCTCACCCTTTTGATTTTGCCTGTGATCTATTTGATTTTTGTCAGAAAAAAAGAGAAGAAATCAAAGTCAAAATCTGTTGCTACTCATTAATCGAAATCCGATGAAAAAACTATTCATTATACTAATCCTAGTCTTTGGGACTACTTTGGCAAATGGCCAAGAAAAAGGTCCTGAAGCGACAAAGCCAAAGCATGACAAATTCAGATGGGGATTTTCCTTTTTGAATGTGTGGAGTGATGTACAAGGAAATACGCCCGATTTGTTTACCAAGCCTTCCGTAGGGGGTGTAGTAAAGGTGGAATATTACCCCGTGGAATTCCTAGGAATCACTGCGGGTGTGGGCTACCAACAACGAGGCTATGGTCTCATTTTGCCTGACACTGGTTTTGTAGCCCCATCGCTCAATACCTATCGAAACAGGATTCGAACCAATAATGTGGAATTTCCGATTGGCTTAATCTTGAAAACCCCCAAGCCTATTGGGGGTGGATCTACTTGGTTGACAGCACATGTGGGGATCTCACCACTACGGATGTTTGAAGCCAATGATGTGTACTTGAGCGTAGAGGATGGCTTCCATGTTGTGAAAGACGTAACCACCTCCTTTAGCCGTACGGATTCTCCTTTGTTTGTGTCTTTTGGACCTGAAATCGATACCTCTGCAGGATTTCTTCAAGTCCATTTGATTGGTTCCTTCGGGTCCAAAGAGGTATTCACGGACGTAAACAATCCCAAGGGCTACTCAGGAAAAAATAGGTTCATTGGTTTATCCATAGGTTGTACTTTCTAAAAATATTTTAAAAAGAGATTAACCCCCTATTTCTTAATTACACTATTCCCAGTAAACTAGCAAAAGAGGCAATTCACCGCCTCTTTTGCTTTTCAACTTACCTCTTCACCAATGAATAAAAAGCTTCTACTCATTGCTTTTAGTTTTCTTTTTTTTGGCAAATGCCTAGGACAAGGCTTGCTTCAAACGGATCGTCCAGATCAGACGGAAGGAGTATTTATTGTGGGAAAAAAGATTTTTCAGATCGAAACAGGTGTTTTGGCTGCCCAAAATCGAGGAGGTAAATCCAATTACCTATTACCCACTACCTTATTGAAGTATGGATTGAGCAACAATTTTGAACTTCAAACGATAGTAGATCTTGTTCCAGAAAATGGATCTTTTGGCTTGTCTCCAGTATCATTTGGCTTTAAGGCGAATCTGGCCAAAGAAAAAGGAGCACGTCCGGAAATTGCAGTCATTGGGAGGATTCAAGTAAAAAATCTAAGCAGCCCGGAATTTACTTCCCCCAAGTCCTTGCCCATGTTTCGCGTAGCTTTTCAAAACACCCTTTCTGAGCTGGTGGTCTTGGGTTACAATGTAGGCATGCAATGGAACGAATTCGAAAAGCCGAGTTACATCTTATCGGCCTCCTCCAATTTCAATATTTCCAAGGAGCTGGTCCTCTATGCCGAACTGTTTAATTCTACCCGGGAGAACTCGCTCCTAAATCCCATTGCGGATATGGGCCTGATGTATGCGATTCAAAATCGGTTTATTGTCGATGGTTCTATAGGGAAGTATTTAAATCCCAATCAGGAAGAAAACCTGTATGTAACCGTAGGATTCACGACACGCTTTGGATACAAAGAAAGGTAGGCGATACATCACTCCATCACCCGCCTGTGGTTTTTTAAACTACTTTCAACTCCCTACAATTCCTGCTCCCGCTCTAGCATCAAAATAGCCCCCTGGGAGACGATAAAGTATTTTTCCCCTTCATAGAGCACCTCGTGTGCACCGTTGAGTAAAAAGATAGCCAAATCCCCTTCTTTGGCTTGAAGTGGGACGTAGCGCGTTTTTTCTTCTGTCTCCATCCAGGGTTCCTGATCTTCGATATGCATGGGGATTGGATAGCCTGGGCCTGCCTTGATGATATAGCCTTGCTGCACCTTTTCTTTTTCCTGTACCCCAGGAGGGAGGTAGAGTCCTGAGCCGGTTTTCTCGTGCGGTTTTTTCAGTCGGATCAAGACCCGATCTCCCACAATGATTAGCTTTTTCAATTTATTGTCGGCAGTCAATTTCATGCGCTACTGGTTGAATGAAAGAAAAGGCCAAGAGTCAGAACTGGGGGTTATGATTCTTGGCCCTTAAAAAAGGCAGCACCCATCGAGGACAGGTGCTGCTTTGGAATACTTATTTTTTGTCTTCGCTCACTTCTTCGTAGTCCACATCAGACACCCCGTCACCGGTAGTGCTATTGCTCGCTCCGGCTTCTGGTCCTGCGGAAGCTCCCTCGTTCTGGCCTGCTGCATACATCTCGGCAGATGCTGCTTCCCAAGCACTGTTGAGGTTGGCCATTGCTGCGTCGATACCTTCCATGTTTTTAGAACCATGGGCAGATTTCAAGGCCTCAACCGCTGAACTGATGTTCGCTTTGTTATTATCGGAAAGTTTGTCACCGTATTCTTTCAGCTGCTTCTCCGTTTGGAAAATCAAGCTGTCTGCTTGGTTCAATTTTTCGATGCTTTCTTTTTCAGCTTTATCTGCAGATGCGTTCACTTCTGCCTCACGCTTCATGCGTTCGATGTCGTCTGCAGAAAGGCCAGAAGAAGCTTCGATTTTGATCTTTTGCTCTTTTCCAGTGCCCTTATCCTTGGCAGATACATTCAAGATTCCGTTTGCATCAATGTCGAAGGTTACTTCAATCTGAGGCACACCTCTTTGTGCTGGTGGAATATCGGAAAGCTGGAATCTACCGATGGAAC
>JBEDEY010000176.1:0-4968 GCA_041175425.1 Bacteroidota bacterium
ATGTAATTAAATTGAAATACGTGGAAATAGAGTAGAAATAGACTTCGCTTCGCTCCGTGAAATAGTTTGGAATACGTATTTAATAGTATTTCACCGAGCCTGTCTGCCGCAGGCAGGCTTGCTCGGTTTATTTCCATTGTATTTCGACTGTATTTCTATTCTAGTCCTCCCCCCTCACTCGTACATATTGAAAAATATCCCCCACAGTTCCGCGCTTGATAAATCCTCTTTTTAGAATGGCCTCAGGGATGTAGCCTGCTTTTTCAAGTACATTCATGGATTCCCCATTGAAGTCATAGACTTGTGCGAAGATTCGCTGGATGTCAAACTTGTCAAAGATGTAGTCGGTATAGAGTTTGACCGCTTCGGTCGCAATGCCTTTTCCCCAAAACGGTTCACCTACCCAAAAGCCCATCTCCATATTGGTTCGAAGCTCGTCTTTTCCTCGTTCTGCACCGATGGCACCGGCAAGTCTACCTTCAAATTCAATGGCAAAATTCTGCGCAGGATTGAACTTCTGGTTGTGCTCGATCCAGTGGCGCGCATCGTGAATGGTATAGGGATGGGGATAGCTATCCCGGAGGTTCATGGCAATCTTTGGATTGTTGGCAATGGGGTACAGCTGATGAAAATGAGATTCATTCCAGGTAACGAGGTGGATCTCTCTTTCTCCTTCAATAAGCATAGGTAAACTCAGTTAATTCTCGGTACGGGATTTTTTTCAATATAAGGGCTTAATTCCTTCTTTACAATGGACAAGGGCTAGTCAATGCCTCCAGCCTGCATTTTTTCTAGATTTTCCGCCATGCGAAGCGCAGAAATAAATTCTTCGATGCGCCCATCCATGACATCCGGCAAGTTGTAAACCGTCTTGTTGATGCGGTGGTCGGTGACACGAGACTGGGGATAGTTGTAGGTACGGATTTTGTCCGAGCGATCCCCGCTTCCTACCATGGACCTGCGTTGGGCGCCTACGGCTTCGTTGTGCTTGGCCAGCTCGATCTCATAGAGTCGGGAACGCAACACCTTGAGGGCCTTTTCAAAGTTTTTGATTTGGGATTTTTCATCCTGGCAGGTCACGATCAATCCGCTGGGATTGTGGGTCAAACGCACCGCCGAATAGGTCGTATTCACCGACTGCCCTCCAGGTCCGGAGGAACAGTAGGTATCCTTGCGGATGTCGTTCATGTCCAAGTGCACCTCTACTTCGTCCATCTCGGGTAGAACTGCCACGGAGGCAGCAGAAGTATGTACTCGTCCTTGAGATTCGGTAGCAGGTACCCGTTGCACCCGGTGCACCCCAGACTCGTACTTGAGCATGCCATAGACATCTGCTCCAGAGACGGTGGCGATGATTTCTTTGTAGCCCCCTGCTGAGCCGAAGGTAAGGTCTAGGACGGTGAGCTTCCAATTCTGCATTTCGCAGAAGCGCTCGTACATCCGGAAGAGGTCCCCAGCAAAAATCGCTGCCTCGTCTCCACCGGTTCCGCCGCGGATTTCAAGGATACAATCCTTGGAATCGTTCGGGTCTTTGGGGGTCAGGAGCTGCTTGAGCTCCTCTTCGAGTTCAATTTTTTTCTGGCGCAGTTCGTCCAATTCCGCCTTGGCCATCTCACGAAATTCCGGATCCTTTTCCTTGTCTAGGATTTCTTTGGAGCTATCGATATTCTGAAGGACGAGGGTGTAGGCATCGGCTACGCCCACGAGCTTTTCCAAGTCTTTGTACTCCTTGGTCAGCTTGGCGTAGGCACTCATATCGGACATGGAGTCCGGCAAAATGATGAGTTGCCCTACTTCTTCAAATCGATCTTTAAGGGATTGTAATTTATCGAGCATGGGTTGTAAAAATCCCTACAAAAGTACGGCTATATTCGAGGATGAACACGAAAAAAAAGAAGAAATTGGGTAGCTAAACAAAGTTTAACCTTGAATTAGATAGGTCACGTAGCGTTTGTCATCATACATTTTATTTCGGACGATCAGCACTCGCCCTGTTTGAGTCAGGTAGTACTGGTTTATATCTTTAATGAGACGAGCGCGCTTCATGCGTCGGGTGTCTAAATTAGTTTGGGAATCAAGCTCTAGTAGCTGGTCGAATTTCTCAGTGGTCAACTCCTGACCAGAATAGGGAAGCAAGGCTTGAATCGGCTCGAGTTGTGGGATTGGTTCCCTTTTAGCAAGATTTGTCTTCTTTTTTGGTAGAATCATTTTGACCCAAAGCCCCCCAACAATAATGAGTAAGACTAAAATGCCATACATCCAAAGCGAACCAAGCTTCGCCTCTGCGCTTTTCAATTTCACATAACCCACCTCTTTGGATTTTTTACGAATTTCATCCAAATCGAGTGTCTTCAGTTCCCCAGTTTCTAAAGGATAGGTGAGTACATTTCCTATTACTTCCAAGGTGGATGCAAAACCCATGTCGATGTTCTTGTTGGGAAAATAAAAAATCTTCCCTGTCTCTTTTTCGATTAGATTCCATCCGATATGCTTCAATCCATTGGTAGACGCCCAGAATCCGTAATTTTCGGTTTGAATAAAATAAAGGTCCCACTCTTTTGCAAGATCTTCGGGAGCTATTCCCTCAATATGAAAATCGACTTCTTTCCATACTTTGGACTTCCAGTCCAAAAAATACCCTTTTGGATGTTTTTCATCCAATCCAGATCTAATATTTATTGATTCCCCAAATAAGGAGATTAACCCTTGTGAATTTTGGTAAACAAAGGAAGAGTAGACATCATCAGGTTGATTTTGAGTGACAATTAACTCCCAAGCACCATGAAGCTCATCAAATGATAATAAATCCATGTGGTTTCTCCAGAAACCATGTCCTCCAAAGAGGTATTTGGTACCATCCCTTTCAAAAAAATGACTGCTGCAGTTATAGCCCCGATTGAAATAGTTGTATTTATTTACAAGTGAATCTCCTTCATAGATTTGGTATACATCAAGCGTACAATTAACTTGAGCAAATAGCTTCCCTCCTTTTTCATAAAATGTATAGGTTTGGGGAGTCTTTTTGTAGATACTATCTAACTTTTCCAAAACAGCCGTCGAAATCCTGCCCTCTAAAAAATAAGGACGCTCACTTTTTTTCCAAGCTTGAGTGGAAGTGCGAAACCAAATAAAGTCTGACGCGAAACAAGGCTGCAGGATACAGACCCAAAGGAAAATTAGTAATGGAAAACATTTTTTCATTTTAATTCCTAGTAAATGTCCAATAACCTAGATGAAAAAAGGGTAGAGATTGAATAGCTAAAAAAGTTTAAGCCTGTATTTTGTAGTAAACGTATCGTTTATCTTCCACCTTCTTTTCACGAACAATTAACTCTTTCCCCGTTTGGGCAAGGTAGTGCTCGTTGATGTCATTAATCATTCGGGCGCGCTTCATGCGGCGGGAATCAAAATTGGCTTGGCTATCAATGCCGAGCAGCTGGTCGAGGGTATCCGTCGTGAGCAGCTGTCCAGAAAAAGGCAGCAAGAGTTGAATGGGTTCTAACCTTTTGGAAGGCTGCTCTTCGGGTTCTTCTATTTTTTTCTTCGTGAGTGACTTTTTAACTACAAACCAACCGACTGCGACAACAACAACAACAAACAGGACATATCCCCAAGTGGACGGAATTCCCAATGCTGCCGCTTCCTTTACCCGAACATAGCCGACTTCGGTAGATTTTTGACGAATCTGAGTCAGATCGAGAGTCTTTTGTTCCCCGCTAGGCAAGATGTAGTGCAAGACATTGCCCTGAATTTCTAAATAAGGGGACAGCCCCATGTCCACATTTTTGGATTCGTAGTAAAAAATCTTGCCCGTCTCTTTTTCAATCAGGTTCCAACCGATGTGCTTCAATCCATTAGTTGAAGCCCAGAAGGCATAATCTTGGGTTTGGATAAAATAAAGACCGCCTTTTTCTACCAGCTCTTCAAGTGCTAAACCATCAATTACCAGTTCAATTTCTAGCCATGTTTTGGTTTTCCAGTCCAAAAAATATCCTTGGGAATTTTTCGAATCAATGCCAAAGCGTTGGTTAAAGGTCGTTCCAAAAAGTGAGTAGATCCCTTTGGAATTCTTATACACAAATTGAGAAAAATAGTTGTCCGGTTGGTCTTTGGTGATTTGGAGTTCCCAGGAACCGTGAAGTTCATCAAAGGAGAGCAGGTCCATTTGGTTTTGCCAGAAACCATGTCCTCCTAGCATGAAATGTGTATTGTCTCGA
This sequence comes from Bacteroidota bacterium, assembly GCA_041175425.1. GTDB lineage: Bacteria > Bacteroidota > Bacteroidia > Cytophagales > Cyclobacteriaceae > Algoriphagus. The sequence goes on from JBEDEY010000176.1 coordinate 4,218, forward strand.
ACAAAAGAATTGGAAGCGCAGGAATACCCACGGTTGAAGTACACGTATTTGTTGACTAGAGTGTCTCCGTTGACTTCATAGAGATCGAACGTGCAGGCAACTTGAACGTAGAGTTTGTTTCCCAATTCATATATCTGGTACCGTTGTGGGGATTTTTCGTAGATCTTATCCAAAGAATCTAGCACGGCAAGGGATAGCTTCCCCTCCATAAAGTCTGTACGAGCATTGTTCTTCCAAGATTTGGTAAAGGTTTGAAAGGAAATGTGGTCGGCAGCCAACCCAAAGGTGCTGGAACAGGCTAGTACTAGGAATAAGAGAAATGCGGTTTTTTTCATCTTTGCTCCCTGGGGAAATCAGTTAGGTTTTTGGTTTAGAAAAATAAGGAGGGGAAAACCGTGACTCCCCCCCTAAAAAAAATAAACAAAAAGCCTTATGACAACTTTGTTCTAAACTAAGTCGCAGATTGGCTCTCTTTTCATTTTTTCGTGTTTTTTAGGTTCTCTACCAATTGATTCGTATTGATACATATCTTGAAAATTGGCATTTAAACTTCAATAATGCCCTTTTTTGTACTTCTGACGAAAGTTGAACGAATTTGGTTTTAAACTGAACTATTGGGTGATTTTTGGCACAAAAATCTAAAAGAGGGAGCACGGCAGTTCGGAAAAAATATTTTCGCTCGTCAAAATAAGCATGAATTGTAGGGATATTGTAGGGGTAAAAAATTAAAAAACCCAAGTAAGTAGTAGTG
>JBEDEY010000177.1:0-4785 GCA_041175425.1 Bacteroidota bacterium
AAATCGCCCAAAATCTTCAAAAAGAGCAGTTATTCAGGTATGTCCATTTCTCCTTTTTGGGAACACAAACCCTTCAAATGTTCAGTTTCGTTCAGAAGATTGATCGATTTTGGTTCACTAATTTTTAGTAGGTTTGATTCAATGAAAAAATCAGTTGCCCTTTACCTCGTTTTTTTGCTCGCATTCACTGCAAGCTTTGGACAGCAGCACCCTTTCGAAGCGGAAGTAAGGCTACTCAGTCAACGCTTGGACAGCTTGGGTTGGAGCAGCGGCGGAACTATTTTCACGGGAAGTTCTACCATTAAATTATGGCGAAGTCTTCCAAAAGTAAGCCAAGGAAAAGAAGTGCTCAACACTGGATTTGGAGGTTCAAAAGCTGCAGACTTGGAACGCTACCTTTATCCACTTGTGCTAAAATTTGATCCGAAACGGGTGTTTATCTACGAAGGGGACAACGACCTCTGGGCGGATGTCCCAGCGGAGGAAATTCTAAATAGCCTCAAACAGATCGTGAACCGCATCCACCTCGTAGATCCTCAAACTGAAATCATCCTAATTGGAGCTAAACCAAGCCCTTCTCGCTGGGAGAAAAAAGAAGCATACCAAGACTTTAATCGTCAACTAAGCACATTTTGTGATCAAAAAGAAAATGTTCGCTACCTAGATACTTGGAAAGCATTGACTGACCCCAGTGGATCTCCAAGACCTGAATTGTATGTTAAGGATCAGCTCCACCTCAATGAAGCAGGATATAAAATTTGGGAGCAAATTTTCAGTCCATTTTTCATCAAGTAACTCCATAGTAGCCCTAAACTTGCTAGAAAGGGGATTTTTTTAAACTCGATCACTTGCCCAACTCTTAAGAATGCGCTTCATTTTTCCATAGGACGAAGATTTCTGTGAACCTCACCACTGCGCCAAATCCTCAAGAAAAGCCGCGAGAAACTTAATAGCTGCATAACCTTACTACCAAATATTATTCGTACTTTTGCGGCTTCAATTAGGCAAACCATGCAGAAAATTCGGAATATCGCGATCATCGCACACGTTGACCACGGTAAAACTACCCTCGTGGATAAGATCATCCACGTATCAAAAATCTTCAGAGAGAATCAACAATTTGAAGACCTCATTCTCGACAACAACGACCTTGAGCGTGAGCGCGGCATCACCATTCTTTCTAAGAATGTGTCCGTACGCTACAGAGATCATAAAATCAACATCATTGATACCCCAGGTCACGCCGACTTTGGCGGAGAAGTGGAGCGCGTACTCAAAATGGCAGACGGGGTAATCCTACTCGTAGATGCCTTTGAAGGACCCATGCCACAAACCCGTTTCGTATTGGGCAAAGCTTTGGCCCTTGGCCTTACCCCTATCGTGGTAGTAAACAAGGTAGACAAAGAAAACTGCAGACCTGACGAAGTATATGAGTCCGTGTTTGAATTGATGTTCAACTTGGATGCCACCGAAGAGCAATTGGAATTCCAAACCCTCTACGGTTCAGCGAAGCAAAACTGGATGGGTCCAGATTGGAAAAACCCAACCGATTCCATCCTGCCATTGTTGGATGCGATTATCGACCATATTCCAGCTCCAAAAATTGAAGAAGGTACTTTGCAAATGCAAATCACTTCCTTGGACTACTCCAACTTTGTAGGACGTATCGCCATTGGACGTATTGCTCGTGGAACCATCTCCGAAAACCAGCAGATTGCTCTTTGCAAAGCAGACGGTTCGACCAAAAAGATGCGTGTGAAAGAATTGCACACCTTTGAAGGTCTAGGAAAAAATAAAGTTCAAAGTGTAACTGCAGGAGATATTTGCGCTGTGACAGGTATTGAAGATTTCGAAATCGGTGATACCATTGCAGATGTAGACAATCCAGAGCCACTTAAGCGTATCTCTATCGATGAGCCTACGATGAACATGCTGTTCACCATCAACAACTCTCCATTCTTTGGTAAGGAAGGTAAATTCGTTACCTCACGTCACTTGAGAGACCGTTTGATGAAGGAGACTGAGAAAAACTTGGCGCTTCGTGTCGAGTCTACCGATTCAGAAGATCGTTTCTTGGTGTATGGCCGAGGCATCCTTCACTTGTCCGTATTGATCGAGACCATGCGTAGAGAAGGTTACGAACTTCAAGTGGGTCAACCACAGGTAATCTTCAAGGAAATTGACGGTATCAAATGCGAGCCAATCGAAACCCTTGTAGTGGATGTGCCTCAGGAAACTGCCGGTAAGGTGATTGAATTGGCAACCCAGCGTAAAGGCGAGTTGCTTATCATGGAACCGAAGGGAGATCTTCAGCACCTAGAGTTTAAAATTCCTTCAAGAGGTCTAATTGGACTTCGAAACAACGTGCTTACTGCTACGCAAGGTGAGGCGATCATGAATCACCGTTTCACAGCCTACGAACCCTTCAAAGGGCCTATTCCAGGTAGAATCAATGGATCTTTGATCTCCATGGAAGGAGGTCAGTGTACTGCTTATGCCATCGACAAATTGCAAGATCGTGGGGTGTTCTTTATCGAGCCAGGTGACGATTTGTACACCGGTCAGGTAATTGGAGAACACTCTCGAGACAACGACATCGTAGTCAACGTGCAGAAAGGCAAGAAATTGACCAACATGCGTGCTTCCGGTTCGGATGACAACGTTCGAATCGCTCCTCCGAAGCGTTTCTCTTTGGAAGAATCCATGGAATACATTCAGAAAGATGAGTACTTGGAAATCACTCCTAAGTCTATCCGTATGCGTAAGATCTATTTGGACGAAAACGAAAGAACTAGAATGGCTAAAAAGGAGGATTAATTCTCACACAAGCCAAAACACAAAGTCCTTCTCTTAACAGAGAAGGACTTTTTTTATTTAAGAGTTGAGCAGTAAAAATGAAGGAAAGCGCTTTCCATCTTCCATTTTCTAGGTAGACAAAGCAATTAATTTTTTTATATTTATCCCCGGCTGTTTACCTCTTGGGTCCACATTGAAGTAGCAGTTTAATCCCATGAATTCACGACGAAAATTTATTCAAACGCTAGGAGCAGCAAGTGCGATAAGCCTTGTTTCCATTCCTATTAGCCAATCTACCCCTATGCCTACGCAAAAAATCATCCACCAAGTTTATTTCTGGCTACACAAAGAATCGGATGTAGAAGAATTTCTAAAAGACGCAGTTCCCATGCTGGGCCGTTGCAAAGATGTAGTTCAATTCTACCAAGGTGTCCCTGCTCCGACAGAGAAAAGAGATGTGGTAGATCATAGCTTCCATGTGTCTTGCAGCCTCTTTTTTGATTCATTAGAAGGCCAAGCAGCGTACCAAAAAGACCCACTTCATTTGGAGTTTATTGCCAAGTACTCCTCTTTTTGGAAAAGTGTGAAGGTGTATGACATCTTGTTATAAAACAAGAATTGAAATTTTACGTTTAAAATAAAAATTACACTACTCCTATGAAAAAATTGATTTGGATAAGCGCTTGGTTGGTGATGGGCATGTGGTCTTGCACTCCCACTGAAGAGCCGACTGGAACTACCGACCCGAATAAACCGGTGGTGGATGAAGTAAAAAACGCCATCGTAGAGGTCATGCGGGAATGGTATTTCTGGAATGGGCAACTTCCTGCCACGGTAGACTTAACCAAATACGCCTCCAATGAAGCCCTTTTAGATGGCATTATTTACAAACCTATCGACCGATTTTCCTACATCACTACACAGGAAGCGTTTAACAATGCATTTGTGGGCAAGAACGCAGGACATGGTTTTGGATTTGCATTTACCGCAGATGAAAAGCTCTATGTATCCTTTGTTTTTGCGGAATCTCCAGCAGGAAAAGATGGCTGGAAACGAGGTTGGGAAATCACCCAAATCAATGGCAAGCCTATCGCAGAATACAAAACTTCCTCGGGAGGATACGACTTCAAGCTGGGTACTTCTGACCCAGGGATTACCAATTCCTTTACCTTCAAACTACCGGATGGAACCACTACTACCCGCAGTAACGTAAAGGCAGAGTACCAATCCAACTCGGTTTTGGACCAGCGTATTATTCAGGTAGACACCAAAAAAGTAGGCTACTGGGCCTACCAAAGCTTCAAAGCTACTGCAGGATTGAGCCCGACTCGAAGTGCTGAAGTACAGACAAGCATGGAGTTTTTCCAGAATCAAGGAGTCCAAGAACTCATCATCGACCTTCGCTACAATGGGGGTGGATCTGTGGCTGTTGCTGAGCAGATTTGTAATTACCTGATTCAAACTGCAAACAACAACAAGTTGATGTATACCAACAAGCTGAATGCCATGAAAACGGCTCAAAATACCTCTCGGAATTTTAGCAAAATTGGAACCATCAGCTTGAGTCGTGTCATCTTCTTGACTTCCCGTGGCTCAGCCTCGGCCTCCGAATTGATCATCAATGCATTAGATCCTTACATGCAGGTAGTGCTGATCGGTGATAATACTTACGGTAAACCGGTAGGTTCATTCCCACTTTCTAGTTACAATCGGATTCTTGTAACCAATAATGTAGAAGTGGTACCCATTACGTTTGCCATCGCAAATGCAGCTGGAAAAGCAGAATATTTCGAGGGTTTCCCTGCCAACTTCACTGTAGGGGATAGCCCTCAGTTTGCATGGGGAGATGTGAAAGACCTTCGTTTGGCTGCAGCTATTCAGTACATCCGCACGGGAACGGTTGGTAACCGAATGATGGACACCTACTACAAGCCTACATGGGAAATGATCGATGCCTTCAAAGGATTACAGCAAGAATTTCCTGTTTTC
>JBEDEY010000178.1:0-4707 GCA_041175425.1 Bacteroidota bacterium
GAGGAAAAGTACTTGAGGCTGGGGTAAAAGGGAGCTGGGTAGAATCAGACAATAACCTAGACCTAAGCCGAGGCATCGGCGATGGGCAGCTGCAACCCGATCCCAACTCCAATCGGTTTATATATCAAGAAAATGTATTGGCGGCCTATACTTCTTTGAAGGGAGATTTTTCCCCAAAGCTATCCTATCAGGCGGGCTTGCGTATGGAAAATTCCGACGTCACAGGAACCTCCAAGACCCTCAATCAAGTCAACAAGCAAAACTACACCAACCTTTTTCCAAGCGTATTTTTGCAGCACAAGATCAGCGACAATTACCAAGTGGTCTACAACGTGAATCGACGGATTACGCGACCCAATTACCGTTTGCTCAATCCATTTGTGTATTACATCGACCCCCTCACTACTGAAAAAGGAAATCCGAGCCTGAAACCACAGTATTCTACCAATCTGGAGATGGACCATGTCATCAAAGGAGCGTATCAGTTTACCTTGGGTTATAGTGTTACTGAGGACGCGTTTATGCAGGTCTTTGAGCAGGATGAGGAGGCGCGAAGCAGCACCACCTTCACCGCAAATTTTGACAAAACCAAGAATTTCAATTTTCAAGGAGTAGTGCCTGTCGAATTGACAAAGTGGTGGAATACATCCAACCTCGTTCAGGTAAACTACAATAAATTCAAGTCCCTACTTGGAAAAGACGTGTTGGATGTAAGCCAGGCATCCTATCTCCTAAGGACTCAGCACAACTTTATTCTGCCAAAAGGATTCAAGTTTGAATTGGTAGGTATTTACCTCAGCCCTCAGATTTGGGGACAAGGAGAAATTCAATCACTTGGATGGGTCGATGCTGGAATGACAAAATCCTTGATGAAGGACAAACTTTCTTTATCCATCAATGGGGGGGACCTGTTCCGTACCAAATGGATTCGTGCAGCCATCGATTTTTCCGATATAGACACCCAAATTCGCCAATACCGAAATGATCAGAGTGTGCGAATCACCTTACGCTACAACTTCTCCAAAGGAGAAAGCTTCCGTGTAAATTCCAACTCCGGTAGTTCTGAGGAACGAAAGCGCTTGGATTAAGAGTAGTTTGTTGATGTGTACCTGCCCCCAAAAAAGTACGACTTGTTGGGGGTATTTTTTTGTTTTGAAGGAGAAGACACCTTTTTTTCACAACGCTATTTTTTCGACCTTCGGAAATGCATTGTTGGGATTTTCATACACATCGCGAAAGGCAGCCCGATTCGATATTTCAGGCCGGAGAGGCCAAAATAGAGGCAGGTGTTCCCGTTTCTGTAGGAATTCATCCTTGGGAGGTAGTGCCCAATTGGGAGGCTGCTTTTGAAAAAATCAAACAGGAAGCAGCCCAGAATCCTTCCGTTTTGGCGATTGGTGAAGCGGGATTCGACCGCCTAAAGGGCCCTGAAATTCGGCTACAAAAAGCTGCTTTTTATGCGCAAGCGAGCTTCGCTGTTCAGCTGGAAATCCCCCTGATTTTGCATTGTGTCAAGGGACATGACCTGCTGATGGAATACCTGAAATCCACCAAAAACCCCCCAGCTATCCTCTGGCATGGTTGGAATCAAAAGCCTGAGTTGGCAAGGCAACTGCTCCCCTTTCCCGTGTTTTTCTCCTTTGGGAAGCAGCTACGCCAGTCTAGCAGCAATGCTGTGCAATGGCTATCGGCCTGTCCTACCGATCGTGTATTTTTTGAAACCGATGATTCAGAACTGGAAATTGCTGCGATTTATCAAGCCGCTTCCCTAATTTTACAGCTTCCCGAGGCAGTGCTAGCGGAACGCGTGATTGCCAACTGGAATGCCATTTCCAAAAGAAAGATTTCATGAATGAATTTGCCTGGCTGAGCCGGACCGAGTTGATCGTAGGGCGAGAAGGCCTTGAAAAATTAGCTTCCAAACATGTCCTCGTAGTAGGACTTGGAGGAGTAGGCTCCTTTGCCGCCGAGTTTATTGCCCGATCAGGCGTAGGGGCAATGACGATTATTGATGGAGATACAGTGGATATCTCCAACGTCAATCGACAACTCCCGGCCACACAACTCAATGTGGGTCAAGCGAAGGCAGGTTGGATGGAGGAGCGCTTGCTGGCCATCAACCCCAAACTTAAGTTACAGGCTATCAAGAAATTTTTAGACCCTTCTCAGATGACTGAACTTTTGGAAGCCAACCACTACGATTATGTAGTGGATTGCATCGATAGTTTCACTCCAAAAATGCACCTCATTGAGGGGGCCAAGAACCGAGGTTTTCCTTTAGTAAGCTCCATGGGGGCAGGAGGCAAGGTAGATCCTACTCAAATCAAAGTAGTAGACTTTGAGGATACTCATCAGTGCAAGTTGGCGAAGATGCTGAGAAAGCGACTGAAAAGAAGAGCGATTGAAGGGGGGTTTAAAGCAGTATTTTCCACCGAAGTAGTGATTAAAGAAAGCCTCATGCTCACGGACGGTAAAAACTTCAAAAAATCGGCCTACGGCACCATGTCTTTTCTCCCCGCAGCGTTTGGCTGTGCCTGTGCGGCCACGGTAGTCAATGATCTATTAGCTTCCTGATACCGGGTTAAAATGGTACAAGAAGATGAGCAGCCCTACAAATGCAGGTTTCTTTTGATCCTTGATTTCTAGGGTAACTTCCACTTCTGCCTTGATGGTGCCTCTCAGGTTGCTGATGTTTTTAAGACCCGCCACCAAGCGCACTTCGCTGTCCACTGTGACGGCCTGGGCAAATCGAAGATTTTCGATTCCGTAATTGATCATCATTTTCAGGTTATTGACCTGTACGATTTGTTCCCATAGGTAGGGAACAATGCTCAGGGTCAAGTAACCATGAGCAATGGTATTTCCAAAAGCGCCTTCTGCTTTGGCACGTACTGGGTCGGTATGAATCCATTGGTGATCTAGGGTTGCCTCGGCAAAGCGATTGATTTGTTGCTGGGTAATCTGAAAATAGTCCGAGGCCCCGAGTTCTTTGCCTAAATACGATTCAAATTCTTCAAAGCTGCCAATAGCGATAGGGGACATAGGAGGTGATGTTTAAGAGATAATGAATTCGAAAATAGGAAAAAGTAGGGAAGTGAATTTTTCAATGGGTAAAAAAGTTTCATCTTCGTTCTTTAAAGTATCCCTACCCTACTTTATTTTTCGCCAATGGCAAACTATGTACATGGTTTTGATCCAGAAGAGCAGCTTCGATTGCAGGCTCAGGCAGAGATCTTAGGTCCCATGGTCTACAAGGAAGTAGACTTTAGTAATTGCAAGCACCTTTTGGAAGTTGGGAGTGGAGTAGGTGCCCAAACTCGAATTCTGCTAGATCTCTTTCCGAAACTTCAGGTTACTTGTGTGGATTCCTCAGTGCTACAGCTTGCTCAAGCGCGGATCAATTTGGCTTCTTTTGGGGACCGGGTGCGTTTTGTGGAGCAGGACGGCTGTAGTCTCAGCCTTTCCGAAAGCTTTGATGCCGCATTTATTTGTTGGACTTTGGAGCATGTTTCTTCACCAATACAACTTTTGCTTAAGGTCAAGGAACATCTTCAACTTGGCGCTCTAGTTTATGTGACAGAAGTGTTTAATTCCAGTTTATTTACTTCTCCTAGATTCCCTCATCTTCAGCATTATTTTGAGGTGATGAGCTCCTTTCAACGGAAAATTGGAGGGAATCCTGATGTGGGCATTGAACTGGGCAATCTTCTAGCTGAGGCGGGATTTTCTGCTTGCACCACCCGGTTTGATGGATTTTATTTGGACCAAAGAAGTGGTGAAAAAAGAAAAATTTTCACCGCTTATTGGAAAGAATTACTAAAAAGTGCTGCCCCCGCTCTCCTAGAATCAGGAGATTGCTCTCTTCAGGCACTAAAGTTGATGGAGGAAGATTTAGAAAAAATTGGCAATGACCAAAATGCCATTTTTTTCTACCAATTTGTACAAGCAAAAGCCACCCTTTAATTCATACTGATGAAAGCGATTCGTTGGATTGGAAAATTAATCTGGAAGACTTCCTTATGGTTTCTAGGACTATCGATAGGATTAGTCATTTTGTATCGATTTGTACCAGTGCCTATCACTCCCTTGATGGTGATTCGATTGGTGGAGCAGGCTATTGATCCAGAAAAAGAAGTGCGCCTAGTGAAGGATTGGATTCCTATTTCAGAAATGTCAAAGCATGCCCCTCAAGCAGTGGTAGGTGCTGAAGACCAAACCTTTATGAAGCATTATGGATTTGATTTCAAATCTTTAAAGAAAGCCTGGGAAGGGAATAAAAAGAATAAGCGCGTGAAAGGGGCGAGTACCATTACCCAGCAAACCGCAAAAAATGTGTTTTTATGGCCCTCAAGGAGTTATGTACGGAAAGCATTTGAGGCCTATTTTACTGTTTTGATTGAAATTTTTTGGTCTAAAGAACGGATCCTTGAAGTGTACCTAAATGTCATTGAGATGGGAGACGGAATCTATGGGATTGAAGCAGCTTCTCAAACCTTTTTTGATAAGAGTTCCTCTAAGCTCTCAAAGGGGCAGGCCGCATTGATAGCCGCGGTATTGCCTAATCCTAGGCGCTGGAGTCCAGCAAGACCTACCTCCTACATCAAGGGTAGACAAACCTGGATCATGCGACAGATGAGCAATCTCTCTCCTACAGGCTTTGGGAAATAAATTTGAAGATTAACTGTTAAAATATAAAAAAATTGGGAG
>JBEDEY010000179.1:0-3039 GCA_041175425.1 Bacteroidota bacterium
CGTCCACTCCTGCTTCCAAAATTGATGCTCCATGAAAGTGCCACAGGTAGTACGGAAGAGGAGCGAAAAGAGGGATATGCTCCCCTCCTTTTTCAGGAGTATGCCTTGACAGAAAATGATATCCTGATCATTTCCTCAAATTCAGGAAGAAATTCGGTTCCCATTGAGTTGGCTAGTTTTGCGCAGCAGAAGGGAGCAAAAGTAATTGTCATTACCAATTTGGCCCACAGCCAATCCGTATCTTCTAGGCACGCTTCGGGACTCAAATTGTACCAACTGGGAGATGTGGTATTGGATAATTTTGGGGAAATTGGGGATGCAGCACTGCAACTTGAGGGATTAAACACTGCAATAGGACCTACTTCGACGGTCATTGGCACTGCACTCCTTCAAGCAATACTTGTCGAGGCTACTGCACAGCTACTTGCTCAAGGGATTGTGCCGGATATTTTTGCCAGTTCCAACTCTGACCAAGGCGGAGCACACAATGACGCTTTACTCGAGGCATACAAGCCCTTGGTCAAGATGCTTTAATCAATTCCTGAACTCATCCCACTTTTTCCTGATTGCAAAAACAGCTTGAAACGAGGCGTATATCCTGGTCTCATGTAGATGGGTTCGCGGTAAATCGGGGAATCCTCCGTAGGCTCCTGCCCCGAGTCCGTGTAGCGAATCAACATTCCCGGAAATGCAGCATTGACTTGTACTTGTTCATTGATCACGGAAACACCAGGTTTGGGAAGTCGGAATTGGACCCCTCCAAAGATCGTTTCAAGCCTCGGGAGTTCGCGCTGACTCACCAGATTCACAAACTGATTCCACTCTTTCGCTCTTCCTGCTTTCATTTCGTCTTCCGTCGCTTGAGTAGACCAATCGGGGTCGCCATTCCAAGCACGTTCGACATAGCCCAACATTTTGGGAAAAAGGTAATACTCGAGCATTTCGCCACCCTTAATGGTTTCTGTCCAAACTTGCCCAGAAACACCAATAATATTTTGTCTTCCTTCTTCTGTTAATTTGGTAAATCGTTGGGCTGCATCGGACCAATTCCATGGCTTTCCATCAATGGTCTGATCGTGGGAAAGGTACAATTTGCCAGGTACTGCTTTCCAGGATTGATACAAATCCACTACCCCACTCCAGCTATGTCCGCGTTCGTCCGGATCCCAGGAATAGGCGAGGTCAAAGTAGAAATTCGCACTGGAACAAATGATCACGGGGTAACCTGCATTTGCAAGTTTGTAGGCCATGTCCTCCCCTCCCCAACCTGCTACTGCGTTCCAGGCATAAAGCTTCCAATCCTGGTCGGCAAATTTCGGATTTGGGCTTACGGCCGGGGAAGAATGCGTCTGCCCTATTTCTTCCCAACCACCCATCATCCAACCGTGCTTCTTCAAAATCTGGGCTGTTCTATTCCGGAAATAGTCGTTTAAATCTGCTAGTTGGATAGCAGGATTTTTACTTAAAAATTCGTTGCAAATGGGCGATGCGGTCCACACCCCTTTGGGTACCTCATCGCCTCCACTGTGCCAGTTTTTTTTCTCCACGCCAGCGTCGGAATACATTTTCCCGATTTCAACTACCAGTTTTTCGTAGAAAGCAAAGGTGGATTCTTGGCAGGCGCAAACCGTATTGCCTTTGAAGTTTTGTGCCGATAAGTAAATGGATTGGTCTCCAGGATCTGCAAGGCGATAGGCAAGCGCCTCCTCCTGCTTTCCAGCTTGCATGTAGCTTTGGTAGCGTTTTTCCATGGCCAAAATTGCCGCTCTGGAATGCGCAGGTACCCCGAGCTCCGGGATCACTTCAATGTGCCGATCCTTCGCATACTTCAAAATCTCTCGAAAATCAGCCACAGTGTAATAGCCAGAACCTGAAGGGCTGTTGTTTGGATCTGCTCCTGAGGCATAATAGGGCCATAGGAATTCGGATTCATCCGCTGAAAAGCCTCTTCGCCCCCCAAACTCAGTCAATTCAGGCAGCCCAGGAATTTCAATTCGCCATCCCTCGTCATTGGCCAAATTGAAATGAAATACATTCAACTTGTAGAAAGACATGAGATCCAAAAGCTTCAACACTTGTTCCTTCGATTGAAAATTTCTTGCCACATCTAAAAATAAGCCCCGGTATCCGTAAGCAGGGGCATCTTCAATTTGTACCTGTGGGAGGGTCAGAGAAGTTGCTCCCCCATTCCAAAACGTTGGGGGCAGCATCGCCAAGAAGGAATTGGCCCCATACAAAGCCCCAATGGATGTGGATGCCTGAATCAGCACCTGATCACCTTCAATGTGGAGTGCGTAGCCTTCCTTTGGTAAGGCTTTCAACTGTTCAAAACGAATAATGAGCGGAGCACCCAACTCTCCTTCTTTTGGTTTATACCCGGTTTGGAGGGTTTTTTCCAAGTAATCCTTCGTTTCCTCAAACTCCTTGGGAGCATCTAGCTGAATCGCACTCGGGCTCAATTCCAGTGCAGGAGCGGTATATTTCCAGGATTTAGGACTCGGGAGATAAGGTGGAATATCCTTGTCTGGGAGGGGGAATAAGGACCTGTTCTCGTTGTAACGCTGCTGCGCACTAGTGACTGGAAAAGTAGTTCCCTCGGCCATTTTCGCAAGCATGGATTCTGAGATGACTTCATTTTTGGTTTGAGAGATTTCTTCCACTTTTCCATCAACATGCGCAAGAATCAATCCTTCGGGAGGATAGGAATTCTTTAAGAATGCACTTCGACTTTGGTAGGAAAATGAAAAAGATTCATTGGGCTTCAATGCGGGCGTTTCTCCCTCCCAAACAAAAAAATCTCCTTGCAAATGTTTCAAGGTGAGTTTTGGATCCATTGACTGACTTCGAATGGAAATGAAGATGGTGTTGAAATACAACTTCCAACCTGCATTCACTACTGTAGTTCCCCGATTGGTGAGCGTAAGTGTGGCAGAATGCTGTTGGGGCGAGGTAAATTTATTGTCTACCAATTCCCAAGACGAGTGGACCTGCGCTTGAGCTAGAGAAATGCTTAATCCTGTCAAAACGCACAGCACTAGT